>JAOACK010000018.1 GCA_026417875.1 Thermodesulfovibrionales bacterium
GTGATACCCTTTGCAAGAGGAAAGAGTTCTTTTATCTCACGACATAACTGTTCCAGTTTTTTATCCCCACCGAAGACTATGTCCTTTTCCTGAAAATCGCTTGTTATATGCATTGTGCCGAAAGTATCTATTCCGGTAATTCCATTATAATAATTTCTTCTTGACCACCAGCTGTACTGACCGCATCCTACAGGTCCATGACTTATATGCACAACATCCTTGACAGGACCCCACACAACACCCTTTGAGCCTGCATAGGCACAACCTCTTATTGTCATTACACCAGGTCTGGACTTGACATTAGACTTAACCTGACATCCTGAAATACACTCGCCCTTCGGATCATTTGCAGCCAGATGCTTTGCCCTGTCTTTTTTTGTTTTTTCCGGATAGATTTCTATAACCTCACTTATAATTTTTTGGGTTCTTTTAATTGCTGTGCTCATTTTTTTCCTCCTTTAAGCAACTTTTTCATCTTCAAGTATCCCAAATTCCATGAGTAACTGTTCGAGCTCATCCACTGTTAGCGGTGTTGGTATTACAAGATTCGTATTTTCAGCTATTTTCCTCGCAAGCGCTCTGTATTCATCAGCCTGTGGATGCTCTGGTGAATATTCTATGACTGTCATTCTTCTTAATTCCGCTCTCTGTACCTGGTTGTCTCTTGGAATAAAATGTATCATCTGTGTATTGAGTCTTCTTGCCAGTTCTGAGATCAATTCATATTCTCTGTCGACCTTCCTGCTGTTACAGATAAGACCACCAAGTCTAACACCTCCACTCTGGGCATATTTAAGAATTCCCCTTGCTATATTATTAGCAGCGTACATCGCCATCATCTCACCAGATGTAACAATATAAATCTCCCTTGCCTTTCCTTCCCTGATCGGCATGGCAAATCCACCGCATACAACATCTCCGAGAACGTCATAAAAGACAAAATCAAGATCATCAGTGTAGGCACCGTTTTCCTCAAGAAAATTTATAGCAGTTATAACTCCTCTTCCGGCACAGCCAACACCGGGCTCAGGGCCACCAGATTCTGCACACTTGATTCCCTTAAAACCTTCAAGCAGTACTTCTTCAAGTTCCAGATCCTCTACACTGCCTTTTTCTCTGGCCATGTCCATGACGGTTGCCTGAGCCTTTTTGTGCAGAATCAGTCTGGTTGCATCAGCTTTCGGATCACAACCCACTATCATGCACCTGTAGCCAGCTTCAGCAAGGGCTGCCACAGTGTTCTGTGTTGTTGTTGATTTTCCAATTCCACCCTTTCCATAAATTGCTATCTGTCTCATATAAAAACCTCCTTTTTAAAAATTTACTTAATTTTGTATGAAGCAATTAGCATGCCATCACATTTTTACAGGCAATTCTTTATCAAGAAAGAGAAAAAGGTTATGTATCAAAACAAATTTGTAATTTCATTTACATTTTTGTTATAATTTTTTATGTCCTTACTTGAAAGAAAGAATAGAGAGCTGACCGCTTTGTTTGAGGTAAGCAAGGTCCTGAGCTCATCTTTTGACCTGGAAGAAAATCTCTATCAGGCACTCAAGATACTTTCAGACCACCTGGAGCTAAAAAGGGGTACGATAACACTTTTTGATCCTCTAACATCTGAATTGAAAATAGCTGTTGCCTATGGCCTTACCAAAGAACAGATAGCAAGAGGAAAATACAGACTTGGAGAGGGAATTGTAGGCAGGGTAGTGGAGGCTGGTGCTCCTATGATTGTGCCAGATATAAGCAAGGAACCCATGTTCTTAAACCGGACTAAGGCAAGATTAAAAAAAGAGAATATCTCCTTCATTTGTGTGCCCGTAAAGATTAAAAATGAGGTTCTTGGAGTTCTTTCTGCCGACAGGATCTTTGATGAAAGGATTTCCTTTGAGGAGGACCTCAGGGTCTTAAACATAGTTGCAACCCTGATAGGACAGGCCATCATGTTGCACAAGAAATTTGAGGAAGAGAAGAGGAAAAGAGAAGAGCTAAGCATGGAACTCAAAGGTCATTTCAGATTTTCAAACATAATAAGCGTCTCTGATAAAATGGAAGATATTATAAAAACATGTCTTAAGATTGCAAGAACAAAAGCAGCTGTACTTTTAAGAGGTGAGAGCGGTACAGGTAAGGAACTCTTTGCCAAGGCTATTCATTATGAAAGTGACAGAGCAAAAGGCCCCTTTGTTGCCATTAACTGTGCTGCCATTCCTGAGAATCTCCTTGAAGCAGAACTATTCGGATATGAAAGGGGTGCCTTTACAGGAGCAAGCAGTTCTAAACCTGGTAAATTTGAACTTGCTGACGGTGGAACAATCTTTCTTGATGAGATAGGGGATCTGAGTTTCTCTCTTCAGGCAAAGTTGCTTAGAGTTCTTCAGGAACATTCCTTTGAGAGACTGGGCGGAACAAAGACATTAAAGATAGATGTAAGAGTTATAGCCGCTACCAACAGAAATCTTGAAGAAATGGTAAGGAACGGTGACTTCAGGGAGGACCTTTACTGGAGACTTAATGTGGTGCCTCTATTTCTACCCCCGCTCCGAGAGAGAAAGGAAGACATTCCTGTCCTTATAGAATATTTCCTCAAGAGATTTAATAAAGAATACAGTAAAAATGTATCTCTCACGTCCAGATGTCTTGAGAGATTGGTTAATTATCGCTGGCCTGGCAATGTGAGAGAATTAGAGAATACCATTGAGAGGCTTGTACTTCTCACAGATAAAGACACCATTTCAGAAGAAGACCTTCCCCTTTTCATAAAGGAGGACATTTCACTTGCCGTGAATAAATCAGGTTGCCTAAAAGTTGAGATTGAGGAGATTGAAAAAAAGAGGATTGAAGAAGCCCTTATCAAGACAAATTATAATCAGTCTGAGGCTGCTAGACTCCTAGGCATAACCCAGAGACAGATAGGCTATAAGATAAAAAAATACGGAATAAAATTTACCCCGGGGAGCTGACCCCGGGGTTTTTACTATTAAAGAATGGGCAGATAACGGTCTATCTCATAGGGATGGATCCTTATTCTGTATTCATCCCATTCTATCTTTTTGCTTGCAATCAGTTCATTGAATATATGTTCGCCTAGTGCCTCTTTAAGGAGTTCGGATTTCTCTGCTATCTCGATTGCCTCTATAAGGCTTCCCGGAAGTTCTTCTATACCCATCTTCTGTCTTTCTTCGGCTGAAAGATGATAGACATCGACCTCTGTAGGCTCGGGAAGTTTATATCCCTTTTCTATTCCCTTAAGTCCTGCATGAAGCATGCAGGAGAAGGCAAGATAGGGATTGCAGGCTGGATCGGGTGAACGAAGCTCAATTCTTGTTGCCTTTTCCTTTCCAGGTTTATACATGGGAACCCTTATAAGTGCAGAGCGATTCCTTCTCGCCCAGCAAATATATACAGGTGCTTCATAACCGGGGACTAACCTTTTATAGGAGTTTACCCACTGATTAAGTACAAGGGTAATTTCCTTTATGTGTTTTAAAATGCCTGCAGTATAAGACTTTGCCACATCGGAGAGATGATATTTATCCTTCGGGTCAAAGAAGGCATTCTTATCACCCTTAAAGAGTGACTGATGGGTATGCATTCCGCTTCCATTTTCACCAAAAAGAGGTTTGGGCATAAAGGTAGCATATACACCGTATTTACGGGCAATCTCTTTTACAGTTACCCTGTACGTCATGACCATGTCTGCCATCTCAAGGGCATCTGCATATCTTAGGTCTATCTCATGCTGGGAGGGTGCAACCTCATGGTGAGAATACTCAACCCTTATTCCCATTGATTCAAGGGCAAGGATGGTCTCTCTCCTGAGGTCCTCTGCAGCATCCATGGGATAGTCAAAGTATCCTCCTTCATCAAGGATATCAGGACATTTTTCTGATTTGAAATAAAAATACTCAAGTTCAGGACCTAAATAGAAATTAGTGAAACCCATCTGTTTCATCTTTTCAAGGCTCTTTTTCAGAACATATCTTGGATCACCCTTATATGGTGTACCATCTGGCTCAAGTATATCGCAGAACATTCTGGCAACAGCCTTTTCCTTGGGTCTCCATGGAAGGATTGCAAAAGTGGTTGGATCTGGCTTTGCGATCATGTCACTTTCATCAATCCTTGCAAATCCTTTAATTGATGAACCATCAAAACCCATTCCCTCCTCAAAGGCCATTTCAAGCTCATCAATGTGAATTGCAAAACTTTTGAGCTGACCGTGGATATCAGGGAACCAGCATCTTATAAATCTGACATCATGCTGCTTGATCAGCTCCATTACATCTTTTTTGTCTCTTGGTTTTTCCATAGCTCCTCCTGAGATTTAATTTTTTATGTTGAAAAAGGCCCTGTAAAACAGGTCTGCCTTTAATCTGTAGCGGGGATAGTATAGATTCGTAAGTTTCATTATGTTATCCAAATCATAACTGTCTGAAAACCATTCTATCACAATCTCCGGTGTAATCTCTATATGAAATTGAAGGCCATAGGAATTTCCGTACCTGAATGCCTGTTCTTGAAAGAGTTCAGAGGAGGCGAGCCGGAAGGCACCTTCAGGAAGGTCATAGGTATCTCCATGCCACTGAAAGACGGTTGTTGTATCAGAAGGTTCAACCAATGTTCTGAATACCTCATCCCTTGCTCCATCCAGCGTTGGTTTAACCGGAAACCATCCAATCTCTTTTTTTTCTCCAGGATAGACCCTTGAACCAAGCACATGGGCGAAAAGCTGCGCACCAAGACATATACCTAGGATCTTGCTATCCTTTTTGAGGGCGTTTTCAATAGATAGGGCAACCATTTTAAGAAAAGGATATTTATCCATTTCATATACAGCCATCGGTCCACCTAAAACTATGAGATATTCATATCCTTCGACCGTGGGTATCTCTTCCCCGGCTCCAGCTTCTATTATTCTGTAATCAATTGAGTGATAGCTCAAGAATTGAATTATTGTACCGGGTCCTTCAAGAGGCGTATTTTTTATGATCAATACTCTCATAGGCAAACGGTAACCAATTGCCTAATATGATAAATAATATATTATTATCCTGTCAAGTATATATTTTAAAATTTATAATAAATGATTCAAGGTCTTTAGCACACAAATTCATTAATGTCTTTGACTAAGCCATAATGCTTTGGCTATACTACGGGTTAGCCATGCACAGGATTTCCAGCGGTATAGGGGACCTTGATTTACTTATAGATTACTTGCGTATAGGAGATAATGTGGTATGGGAGATTGATTCAGGTACATCTCATGAGATTTTTCTTTATAACTTCATTAAGGAAACCACAAAAAATAAAGAGAGGGTTTATTATATAAGTTTTAATAAATCACCACAGAGCCTGTTAAACGAATTAGGTGAATTTATAGAATCCGGTTATTTTAATCTTATTGACTGTTTCACATCAGGAAAAGGGAAGAATGATAGCACCTTTTTAAGATTTTACGAAAATTCTGACATAAAGAATGTGATAAGATTTGAACATCCAGAGAATATAGAGGAATTTACAAAAAGAATAAATGCCAC
Organism: Thermodesulfovibrionales bacterium; assembly: GCA_026417875.1. Classification (NCBI taxonomy): domain Bacteria; kingdom Pseudomonadati; phylum Nitrospirota; class Thermodesulfovibrionia; order Thermodesulfovibrionales; species Thermodesulfovibrionales bacterium. The sequence continues at coordinate 5,544 of JAOACK010000018.1, forward strand.
AGGAGATACAGTCAGACACAGAGCAAGATATATCTTTGACAGCCTTACCGGTATGCAGGAACTCTGGGGTGACGAAAAAGCTACATACAACTTTTTTACCTTTATGTGTCCGAGACTTTACGATCTTGGAACAGTTGCCTACTGGGTACTGGAAAAAGATGCACACAGTGAAAAATTTAAGGCCAATCTCAGACATGTAACACAGGTGGTCCTGGAATTATATGCGAGAAGGGAATATCTTTACATAAAGGCAAAGAAACTCGATGGCAGGGAAGATAGAGAAGCTTTTAAACCACATCTTTATGAAATTAAGGGAAGGGATGTATTAATTAGGCCTATAAAAAAAGAGACAGCAACAGATATAGGTGTCAGGATAAAGGAGGTAAGAACAAGGCTCGGGATAAGTCAGAAAGAGCTTGCAGATAAGATAGGACTCAGTGCAAGCTTTATCTCTCAGGTAGAAAATAATCAGATAAGTCCCTCATTAAGCTCTTTTCTTCAATTGTGTGATGCCCTTGGCGTTGATCCAGGCAATTTCTTTAAAACAGAGAAAAGGAAGCCGTGGCTCGTTATTAAAAGACAAAATCTTGATTTAAAGGATGTAGAAGAAGGTGTAAAAATAAAAAATCTTCTCTTTGATGATGTCCTCCTTGCTTTTATTGTAAATATAGGACCGAAATCAGGTCTGAATAGACACTTCTTTTATAGAAAATCTCCGGAATTTATTTATATCATAAAAGGGAGAGTAACTGTGAGGATTGGTGATTTTACAGATGAATTAAATGAAGGGGATGGTCTTTTACTTAAAGATGTCTTTCCATCTCAGTGGAGGAATGAAACTGATGAGGAGGTTGAACTCCTTATTGTTATACCTGAGTGTAAAGGATAGTTTTTTAAATTTACTTTTAAAAATTAAAAAGCCAAAAAATATCATAGATATTTTTTGGCCTTCTGGATTATAAATACTTAAATTTATCCAGAAGAATAAAGAATTACTTAATGGAGGTTTGCTATGAATTATGGAAGACCTAATGCAACAGCTGCAACTGGCACAAGAAACAGAGTGAATGACCCTGCTCCTTATTCCGGTATCTGTTCAGTCTGCCTTGATGGTTGTCCTGGTCCCTGTGAGATCGGAAAATCGTCTTATAGAGGAAGGGAGGTTATTTATCCCGGACCTTTCGGAAAGGTTACAGCAGGTGCAATAAAACAGTATCCTGTCGATTATTCCCATATAAATATACAGGGAACCTGTGTGGGAGCTGTAGGGATTGACCCAGATCCTGATAAGGCTATTTTCCCTGCCGTATCAACAGAGGTTGAGATAGGAAATAAACACAGGATTAAACTTAGTCTTCCTGTCTTTACTGGCGCACTGGGTTCCACTGATATAGCAAGAGAAAACTGGGAAGGTCTTGCTGCCGGTGCTGCTATTTCAGGAATAATTGTTGTTATAGGTGAGAATGTTGTGGGAATGGATCCAAAAGCTGAATTTAAGAATGGCAAAGTAGTAAAGTCTCCTGAACTTGAAAGAAGGGTTAAATGGTTTAAGGACTGGTATAATGGTTATGGTAATATATTTTTGCAGCAGAATGTCGAAGATACAAGACTTGGTTCGGCAGAATATGCAATAGAAAAACTTGGTGTTGAATGCATTGAGCTTAAATGGGGTCAGGGTGCAAAAGATATAGGAGGTGAGGTGAAGTTAAAGTCCCTTGAAAGGGCACTTGAATTAAAGAGGAGGGGTTATATTGTATTACCTGATCCCGAAGATCCCGTGGTACAGGAAGCATTCAGACAAGAGGAGTTCAAAGAATTTGAGAGGCACTCAAGACTCGGTATGGTTGATTACGATGATTTTATAAAAACAGTAAAGCATTATCGTGAAGCCGGAGCAAAGTTTGTTTCTCTAAAAACAGGGGCTTACAGGATTACAGACCTGGCAAGGGCTTTAAGATTTGCTTCTGATGCTGGTGTAGATCTTGTAACCATTGATGGCGCAGGAGGAGGTACAGGTATGAGTCCCTGGAGAATGATGAACGAATGGGGTATTCCAACAATATACCTCCAGTCCATTGCCTATAAATTTGCAAATCAATTGAAAGCAAAGGGAAAATATGTTCCTGATCTTGCAATAGCAGGAGGTTTTTCTCTTGAGGATCACATATTCAAGGCACTTGCCCTTGGTGCTCCTTATTTTAAGGCTGTATGTATGGGAAGGGCGCTTATGATACCCGCCTTTGTCGGAAAGAATATTAAGAAATGGGTTGAAGAGGATAAACTTCCAACCGAGATAAAAAAATACGGTGATGTTCCTGAAAGGATATTTATCACCTATGAACATTTAAAGTCAAAATTTGGTAAGAGGATAGAGGAGCTACCCTGGGGAGCTATTGCCATGTATACATTCTGTGACAGACTCAAGCTTGGACTCCAGCAGCTCATGGCAGGTGCGAGAAAATTTGCCATAAAACATATTGACAGGTCAGACCTTGTTGCTCTTACCAGGGAGGCCTCGGAGGTGACAGGAATACCCTACGTTATGGAAGCTGATATGGAGGAGGCGGAGAAGATTTTGTTGAAGTAAATTATTAAATAATGGGGGCTGAAAATCAGCCCCCATTTGCTTGTTTAGGGAGGAATGCTTATGGATGAAAAGGAGGTTCTTGAAAGAGCAAAGGCTGACAGGGTAATTTTTATAAATCTTCAGTTTACCGATATTCACGGTCGTTTAAAAGAGATAACTGCACCTCTTAATAGACTTGAAGATATAGTTAAGTACGGAGCATGGTTTGATGGCTCTTCTATTGAAGGATTTGCAAGGATCCACGAAAGTGATCTCTATCTCAAGCCCGATCCTTCCACCTATTCTATAATTCCCTGGTTGAGTTCTTCAGAGGAAAGAACAGCAAGACTGATATGCGATATCTACAGACCTGATGGCAGACCTTTTGAAGGTGACCCCAGATACATCCTGAAGAAGACCCTTGATAGAGCAAAAAGGATGGGATTGGAGTATAATCTAGGTCCTGAACTTGAATTCTACCTATTCAAGGGTAACGGAGAAAGGATACCACTTGACCATAATGGTTATTTTGATCTAGCAAGTGACGAGATTCATGAATTCAGCAAGGAGATTACTGCATGTCTTGAAACCTTTGGAATAGAGGTTGAGGCAATGCATCATGAGGTAGGCCCGGGCCAGTATGAGATTGATTTCAGGTATGGAGATGCCCTTCTTACTTCAGATAGACTTATCACTTTGAGGGCTACTGTAAGGGCTATAGCACAGAGAAGAAATCTTAGGGTTACTTTTATGCCAAAGCCAATTATGGGACTTGCTGGCTCCGGAATGCATGTTCACCAGAGTCTCTTTGATATTAAGGCTAACAAGAATGCCTTTTATGATCAAGAGGACAAATACAGACTGTCAAAGACAGCTTATAATTTTATGGCAGGTCAGCTTCACCATATAAAGGGCATGATGCCTATTCTATGCCCTACTGTTAATTCCTACAAAAGACTTATTACAGGTTTTGAGGCACCTGTGTACATTTCATGGGCAAGGATAAACAGATCTGCCCTGATCAGGGTTCCGCAATGGTTTGAGGAGAAGTCAGCATCGGCACGGATAGAGCTCAGATGTCCTGATCCAGCATGTAATCCCTATCTTGCCTTTGCGGTAATGCTTGCAGCAGGCCTTGATGGTATAGAAAAGAATATGAAATTGCCAGAACCAGTAGAGGAAGATCTTTACAGTTTTGATGAAGAACGCCTGAGTCAAATGAAGATTGATACACTACCATCTTCCCTTTTTGAAGCCCTTGAAGCAATGAAGGAAGACAGGATGATAGAGGAGATCCTGGGAGAACATCTTTATAAAAGATATCTTAATATTAAACTTAAGGAATGGAATGAATTCAAGATGCAGGTCACAGGTTGGGAACTTGAAAGATACTTTGATGTATGAAAAGAGGATACTATGAATAAAGTAATGATAGCAATACTTAAGGTTCTTGACAAACAGAATTCAATAATAGGCTCAAGGGAAATAGCAAGACAGCTCAAACTTCATGGAATAGACCTTACAGAGAGAACAGTAAGGTATCATCTCAAGATACTTGATGAAAAGGGATATACAGAGGTTTTTGGAAAAGAAGGCAGAAGAATAACGGAAAAGGGAAGGCAGGAGCTTCAGCATGCACTTGTTCTTGAAAAGACCAATTTTGTAATTACCAAGATAGAGACCCTTTCTTACCTGACAACTTTTAATATTGATACCATGGAAGGAGATGTAATACTGAATGTATCCTTCATTCCTGAAGATTCCCTTGATGCTGCTCTGAAGATCATGAAACCTGTTTTTTCTTCTCCCTATATAATGAGTACAAGATTTGTTTTAAAAAAAGCAGGTGAAAGAATAGGAGATATTGCTGTTCCCAGTGGTAAGGTTGGAATAGGAACAGTCTGCAGTATAACAATCAATGGTATTTTACTCAAGGCAGGTATACCAGTGACCTCAAGATTTGGTGGTATTCTGGAGATTGATGATAAAAAACCTCTAAGGTTTCTATCACTGATAAGTTATGAAGGTTCATCCCTTGATCCTCATGAGGTCTTTATTAGGAGCAAGATGACAGATGTTATGGATGCAGTAAAGAAGGGAAGAGGTAAAATACTGGCAAGTTACAGGGAAATACCAATCGTCTGTCTGGAAAAGGTTAAGGAGATATCAAAGATATTAATGAAAAGGGGTATGGGTGGAATTCTTGTCATTGGCTCTCCAAATAAACCTGTCCTTGGTATCCCTCCTGGAATTGACAGGGCAGGTATAGTCATAGCAGGTGGTCTTAATCCAGTGGCAGCACTTGAAGAATCGGGTATAGAGACTGAAAGCTCAGCCATGTCAACACTCTATCCTTATGGAGAACTAAAAAATTTCAGTGACCAAATATAAGAGAGTTATGTATTCAATAGAATAATAATCCGTGATGAAGATCGTCCGGATAAGAAGTTTTTTTATTTGCTCCCCTTTTTTAGCTGTGTTATAATTCATTATGCTTCTCGTTACTTTGTCAAAGATATTAAAATGGTTAAATCCATTATTAATTTTTTCTCTAATCCTCTCTATATTTTATTTAATAAGGGTTTTTCTGTCCCCTTCAGGTATGGAACTTGAAAGAGAAACCTTTCAAAAAAAGATTGAGACTCATGAGTCCCTCTCCATTGATGATTATGCAGCCCTTCTTAAAGATAACCCCTTTGGATTGAAGGGTGAGTTCAGAATACTGAAAGAAATAGAAAATTCCCATGCAGATAGCTTGATAACACTGATAGGCACTGTATCAGGTGGTGATCATGATTATGCAATTATTGTGGATTCAACAGGAAAGCAGGAGATATTCAGAAAGGGTCAGGATGTTTTCGGAATAGGAAGACTCAAGGCAGTTTATAAAAATAAAATTATCCTAAAGACAACATCAGGTGACAGGGTCTATGAGATTGCAGATGTGATAATAACAGAGCTAAGAGGTCATAGCCCAGAGGTGGCAAGAAGTCCAGTGGTCAGATCCCAGACAGGTTTAGTAAGGTCAGCTCCAAATGTCTTTACAATCAGCTCTGATGCCCTCAGACAGGCTATAGAAAATCCGAGGGAGATACTGACAGATGCAAGGTTTATTCCTAATATTGTTGATGGAAGGCAGGAAGGTTTTGTAGTTAGAGAGTTAAAGAAAGGTGGGGTTTATGAGAGTCTCGGTCTTGAAGACGGTGATATCCTTCTAAGGGTAAATGATCTTCCCATTACAGGACCGGAAAGTGCTCTCCAGGCATTCAGCGCCCTTAAGGGAATGGACAGGATAGAACTTGATATTATGAGAAGGGGTCAGAGGATAAGTATGACCTATCAGATCAGATGAGGAGGTAGATTTGGTAGAAAGGGGTTGCATATTAAGGTCATTATTAAGGGTCTTAATGTTATCTTTCTACCTTTATTCTTTAATCTTAAGCATATATTTCATTAAGGAATGTTATGCCCAGATAACTGAATCTTCAAAGAGGATGGTGACCTTCAATTTCGTTGATGTGGATCTTCCTGTAATCACAAAATTTATCAGTGAGATAACAGGTAAGAATTTTATCTTTGATGAGCGTGTGAAAGGCAAAATCACTATAATTGCACCCGCAAAGATAAGCATAGACGAAGCCTATGACCTTTTTCTTTCTGTCCTTGAGATGAAGGGTTTTACGGTTGTTCCTTCAGGAGTTGATGCCCTTAAGATTATTCCCCTATCGGAGGCAAAACAGAAAGGGATACCGATTGTTAAAGAGCCCGTAAAGGTTAATGAGGGTTACATAGTAAGAGTTATACCCCTTAAATACATTACATCCGAGGAGGCGCAGAGATTTCTTCAGCCTGTGATATCTCGGGATGGATACATATCTTCCTTTGGACCAGGAAATTTTATCATGGTTGTTGACTCCGGGATGAATATAGAGAAGATCCTCTCCCTTCTTGAGATTATTGACCAGCCTTCAAAGGAGCTTGAACCGGAGATCATTTTTTTAAGATATGCATCTTCTGACCAGGTGGCAAGGATAATTAATGAGGGCTTCGGAAAATTAAAAACAAGGCCCCAGCAACCCCAGGTTCAGCAGTTCTGGGTTGCTTCTGAGCCAAGGCTCAATGCCCTCATAATCTTTGGGGACAGGGATACAAAGGATAGTGTTAAAAAACTTATAGGTTTACTTGATGTCCAGCCAGAGGGTGCTAAGGGCAGGGTAAATGTATATTTCCTTGAGAATGCTGATGCGGAAGAACTGGCAAAGGTTCTTGATGGTATTGTGAAGGGAGCTGCTCAGAGACCTGCACCAGGAGCACAGGTGCAACCGGCTGTATTTGAGTCTCCCCTGGGCATTACAATATCTCCTGATAAGGCTACAAACAGTCTTGTGATAGTTGCCTCAAGTGCTGATTATCAGAATCTTGTTGAAGTCATAAAGCAGCTTGACAGGAAACGCAGACAGGTCTTTGTTGAGGCAATGATAGTTGAGGCATCTATAGAAAAGCTTCAGGAGCTGGGTTCGAGATGGCGTATTATCGGAAGAAAGGAAGGAGAGCCTGTTGCGATAGGTGGATTCGGTACCATTGATACATCAACACTTTACAGTATAGTGACGGGTCTCAGCGGTTTAAGTGCTGGTGGAATGGGAAATTTTCTTGATATCCCCATATCGGTCATTAAACCTGATGGAACAGTGGAGGTCACGACACTTACAGTTCCGGGGTTTGCAGCGCTTTTTAGCCTTGATATGTTTAAAGATAGTGTGAATGTCCTGTCAACACCTAAAATACTTACCTCTGACAATAAAGAGGCAGAGATCGTTGTTGGTGAAAATGTACCTTTTATATCAAAAAGAGAAAGGGATCCAGCTGCTCAGAATATACTCTTGAGTTCCATAGAAAGAAAGGATGTCGGGATAACACTTAAAATTACACCTCAGGTTACCGAGGGAGATTATGTTAAGCTTGACATCTATCAGGAAATCTCTGCTGTCAAAAAAGAGGCTAATACGGATATACTTATTAATATCGGACCTACCACAACCAAACGTTCAACAAAGACCACAGTTACTGTAAAGAATAAACAGACTGTTGTTATAAGTGGCCTAATGCAGGAAAGGCATGAGGAGGTTGAGAGAAAGGTTCCCCTTCTTGGAGACATACCCATTCTTGGATGGCTCTTTAAATATAAAGGCGTTCAGAAAGCAAAGACCAATCTTCTGGTGTTCATAACACCCCATATTGTAAAAAATTCAGAGGACCTGGAAAACCTTACCACCGATAAGAAAAAAGAATTTTCTCGCAGTAACAACAGATATGCAGAAGGAGAGGTAATTATAAGATTCAAACAAAATATAACAGGAGAAAGAATAGATCAATTTTTCAGAGAAAATAGACTCTCGCTAATTGAATATACAGAAAAAACAGGTCTCTACAGAGTAAGACTTCCTGATGGTAAGGATGTAATAGAGTATGTTGAAGAACTCTCAAAGAAGCCGGAGATTGAGCTCGTCGAACCCAATTATGTATTATTTAAAACCAGTTCATAATATTCAGCAAATATAATAAATTTGGGATTTAGTTAAGAAAATGATAATGCTAAAGCAAAAAGGAGTTTTAATTTATGAATAATTATCGCTGAATTAACATTATAGAAATGAAAAAAAATCAAATAGTTGGAGTATAAATATCTATGAAACCAGAAAATCTCTCTCCCGATCTTTCACTTCTAAAAGAGATACCCATTACCTTTTCAAAGGCAAATCTCTTACTTCCTGTAAAGATATCTGATGGTGAACTGGTCGGACTCGTCTCTGATGAAAATGGCATGCTCAGTCTCATTGAGCTCGCAAGGAAAAAGGGCTTAAAGCCCTCTCCTTTAATGGTTTCGAGGGAAGAACTTCTTGATGCTATAGGCAGGTTCTACGGACAGCTCGGTTCAGCAGAGGAGGTGATGGAGACAATAAGTGGTGAGGATCTTTCCTCTGTTGCAACTGAGTTTGAAAAACCAAGGGACCTCCTTGAGCTTACAGAAGATGCACCCATAATAAGGCTCCTTAATGCAATTCTTCAGCAGGCTGTAAAGGAAAGGGCAAGTGATATCCATATTGAGCCCTATGAAAAGGATCTTGAGATAAGATTCAGGGTTGATGGAGTTCTTACAAAGGTTCTCAGTCCTCCAAAACTCATACAGGATGCCCTTATTACAAGGGTAAAGGTAATGGCAGCTCTTGATATTGCTGAAAAGAGGCTTCCACAGGATGGGAGAATAAGGCTTCTGATAGGAGGAAGGGATATTGATATAAGGGTTTCTATTATTCCCACTGTTTATGGAGAGAGGGTCGTTCTCAGGCTTCTTGACAGAGCACAGGGTATTAAGGGTCTTAATGAGGTTGGTCTTGAGGATGAAAATAAAGAGCTCATGGAAGGGCTTCTATCGAGGACAAATGGAATAATTCTTGTCACCGGACCAACAGGAAGTGGAAAGACAACAACCCTCTATGCCTGTCTTAACAGGCTCTATTCTGTAACAAAGAATATTATTACAATTGAAGATCCGGTTGAATACCAGCTAAAGGGTATAGGTCAGATACAGGTAAATCCAAAGATAGGGCTTACCTTTGCAACTGGTTTGAGATCAATTCTCAGGCAGGACCCTGATATTATAATGGTCGGTGAGATAAGAGACCTGGAGACAGCAGAAATAGCAATACAGGCATCTCTTACAGGACATCTTGTTCTGAGCACCCTTCATACAAATGATGCACCATCTGCAATAACAAGGCTTCTTGATATGGGTATCGAGCCCTATTTACTTGCCTCATCACTTTCAGGTGTGATTGCCCAGAGGCTTGTAAGAACAGTATGTCCTTATTGCAGAATTTCCTATGAACCAAGTTATTATGAAATGGCTTTTTTTGTAGCACCCGCTGAAATTAAGTCATTAATAAAAGGCTCTGGTTGTGAGCGATGTAAGGGTACAGGTTATCTTGGAAGGACAGGACTTTTTGAGATACTTATCGTAGATAATGAGATAAGAGAACTAATAAATAAAAAAACTGATAGCCAGACAATAAAGGAACATGCAGTTAAAAAAGGTATGAAGACCCTTAGGATGGATGGCCTGAGGAAGGTTCTTAATGGTATTACAACCATTGAGGAGGTCTTGAGAGTAACTCAAAGAGAGATTGATAATTTTTAATTTTAAAAAATTAACCTTTAATCTTTATTTTCCACTATTGTTCGGACGATCTTTGTCCATAAACCCTGAAATGCCTTTGATGCCTTTAATGCCTCTCTTTCTGTTCTGAAGATACCAAAGATAGTAGAACCGCTTCCTGTCATGGCAGCATAAAGTGAACCCTCATTAATCAGTCTCTCCTTGACCTCTCTGAGGAATGGATAATGATTAAAGACAGGTATTTCAAGGTCATTTTTGAAAATTACAGAATCTCTGATCAGGTAGAGAAAGGATTCATTCATTATACTTGATTTTATAAGCTCCCGAATGACTCCTTTGTCCTCAGTTCCGATAATATCTTCCTTTTTAGCTCTCATTCTCTCAAGTTCATTATATGCCCAGGCAGTAGATATAAAAAACTCTGGCTTTACAAGAAGAAGAACATATGATTCTTTAATATCTATATTTTCAATAATCTCACCCCTTCCACTAACTACTCCAGCAGGTCCCTTCAGGAAAAAGGGGACATCAGAACCCAGACTTGCACCAATCTCTGAAAGTTCCTTAATTGAGAGGTTCAATCCCCAGATTTTATTAAGCCCGATTAGGGTTGTAGCAGCATCAGAACTTCCGCCACCAAGACCAGCACCGTGAGGAATGTTCTTTTTAATCCTAATTATCGCACCACCTTTATAACCTGTTTCTTTCTTAAGAAAGCATGCTGCCTTATAGGCTATATTTTCTTCCTGAGGTATATTAAGTTCAGTTTCAACAAGAAGTCTTTCTTCAGGTTCTATCTCTATTTCATCATAGAGGTTAATTAACTGCATCAGGCTCATTATCTCATGGTAGCCATCAGGTCTTTTATCCATTACATGAAGAAACCAATTTATCTTGGCAGGTGCAAGGAGTTTCATCAGCAGATGTCTATAGGAGGTATGAAGGAAAGGATAATGTAGATTAATATCTCGGTAATCCATTCAGAAAGTTTAATCTCGCCGACCAAATCAGCCATCTTTATTCAGACAGAGCAAAGCTTATAATATCTTTTGTGACCAGATATTTTGGTATCAGGAGCAATCTCATATCCTGTCTATTGTGTCTTTAATTTTTTTTCAATACTATCTCTTAAAGAGGGTTCTTTATCTATGAATTCAAGGGCTTTTTTCCATGCTTCCCTTGCCATTTCCTTCATGCCCAGGGCATTATAAATATCACCAAGGTGGTCAAAAAGCGTAGGGTCATCCTTTAGAATCTCTATTGCTCTCTTGATTTCCCTCAGGGCATCATTTAATCTGCCCATTTTATAATAGACCCATGCAAGACTATCAATTATATGTCCGCTATCAGGTTTCAGTTCCAGCGCCCTCTGAATTAATCTAAGTGCTTCATCAAGTTTTATCCCCCTTTCAGCAAAGGAATAGCCAAGATAATTCATCGCCTCATAATGTTCTGGGTCAAGCTCTATGGTCTTTCTGAGTTCCCGCTCCATGTCATCAAACCTCTTTGCCTTCTCATAGGCTACTGCAAGATTAAAGTGCATGTCAGGATGTTCAGGAAATCTTTTAATTCCCTCTTCCAGTATACTGATAGCCCTTTCAGTTTCATTCATCTGGATGAAGAGTATGCCCGAAAAGAGATAGGGATCCGGTCTGTCAGGTATTAATTTAAGTAGTTTCTCGTATATGCTGATTGCTTCACTGTATCTTTTCTGTCTTGAAAGAAAGACTCCCATATTAAGAAGGGCATTTATGTTGTCCGGGTCGTATTCAAGTATCTTCTGAAGCTCCCTCATTGCCTCTTCAGTTTTTCCAAGCTCGCCCAGGGAAAGGGCAAGATAATATCTCGGCTCTATTGCATCAGGTCTTTTCAGTAGAATGAGTCTGAATTCCTCAATTGCTTTATCATAATTTTCCTGCTGCATGTACAGTAAACCCAGCCTCATGTGAGCATCAAGGTCCTGGGGCAGGAGCTTGAGGAGTTCCCTTAGTTCTGTAATAGCACTTCCATAGGATTTCTGCTTTATATAAAGCTGGCTCAGTCTCTGTCTCGCCTGAAGATTATGGGGATTGAGCTCGATTGTCTTTTTATAATACCTTTCTGCTTCTTTAAGATTGTCCTTCATCTCTTGAATCAGACCAAGATAAAAATAGGGTCCATCAAAATCATCCTTTTTATTTATTGCTTCTTTGAAGAAGCCCTCTGCCTTATCCGGGTTGTTTTTTTCAAGATATATGACTCCTGAATAAAAATAGGAAAGGGGTTCATCAGGAAATTGTCTTCTAAGAGATTCAAAGACCTGGAGAGCATCATCAAATTTTTCAAGGGTTGCATATATGCTTCCGAGAAAAACATAGGCTTCGCGGTTTGAAGGCTCTTTTTCAATAGCTCTTGAGAAAACCTTTATGGCATCTTCTACCCTTTTCTGGGCATTATAGAGCTGTCCGATAAGAAGCAATATCTGCACATTATCAGGATCAATTCTCAATCCCTCCTCCGCCTTCAGTATTGCCTCTTCGACCTTACCCAGCCTTATAAGGAGATTGCTTATCTGGAGCTTTAAATATGCTGAATCAGGATCGAGGGATTCAGCCTTTATATAAAAATTCAGGCTTTTCTGCCACTCTCCATGGAGTTCTGATTGATACCCGAGTATATAGTAATAATAGGGATTTTCAGCTTCTCCTGAAAGGAGAATTAATTCATTACTGTCAGGAAGATTAAGGGAGACCTCTTTAAAATTACTTGAGGAAGCACAGCTCCCTGTTAAAAACAGAAGCAAAATAAATGCTGGTAGTATTAATTTTTTCTTCATCTCAGTTATTATTATGACATAATAGTCTTATGAATAGCAAAGTTTATTGTGACATTGCCTTTCCCCTCAGGCTGGGTACACTGACATACCTTATCCCTGAAGAATTAACCTCAAAGGTCGGACCCGGCTCTCTTGTGGAAGCTCCGCTCAGAAAAAGACTCATGAGAGGAGTGGTTCTTAGAGTGAGGAATGATGCTTATGGAGATGCCAGTAGATTAAAAGAGATTATTGCTGCCTCTCCTTTTTTAAGAGAAGAAATTGTTAAACTTCTTGAATGGGCTGCAGAACATTATATGGCTGAAGAAGGTACACTTCTCAGATCAATGGTTCCCTCTTTTATCTTCAGAAATAGAAGATTGAAGTTACCGGAGATATTTCGGTCCAGTACCTCTTTCAAAAGTACTTACAGTGCCACCCTTATTATGGAGGATGTACTGAGAACAGGGAGATTGTTGAAACTTCTTGAAGAAGCAGAAAGGGGAGCTATCATACTTGTGCCTTCAGTTGAGTGGGCTGAAGAGGTTTATAAAAATGTTTCAGACTCCTACAGGGATAGACTCATTTTCTATCACAGCAGACTTAAATCCTCTGAATTGAGAGCAAATTACACTAAACTTCTTAATCCACAGAATCTTTCACATATTGTAATAGGTACCAGAAATGCTGTGTTTTCACCCTTCAAACCTTCCGTGATCATTGTTCTTGATGAGGCATCTGGTTCTTATAAACAGGAGGAGACTCCCTCTTTCAACGCAAGGGATATGGCTGTGATGAGAGCATATATAGAAGGTATTCCTGTCTATCTCTGTTCCGAAGCTCCTTCCCTGGAATCCATTTATAATGCAAAGGTAGGTAAGTATAAATTAGTAAAGACTGAACATAAAAAAAAGATTTCTATAATGGTCAACCGGATAAAGAGAGGATTCTCTGAAACTGAACTTTTTCCTGAAAGACTCCTAAAAAAAATTGAGCGGGTATTAAAAAAAGATGAGAAAATTCTCTTATCCCTTCCAAGATCAGGCTATTCTTTTATTTATTGCAGGGACTGCGGGAAGGTGCTCAGATGCGACTGCGAAGGTGCTTTTATTTTTTATAAAAGCAAAAAATATCTAAAATGCAGAATCTGTGATAATGTACTGGCATTACCCGACCTCTGTCCTCATTGCAGGGGTACAGAACTGAACCATCTATCAGCAGGAATTGAGAGGATAGAAGAATTTATAAAAGAAAGATTCAGTTCCTTTGCTCTTGCTGATTCCACTGATGGTATTACCATCTCACCGAGTCCCAGATTGCTTTACGGAGAAAATTATTATCTCGGTGTGATTCTCGATGCCGATATATTCCTTAATATGCCTGATTACCGGGCATCTGAGAGGCTCTTTCATGAGGTCTATTACCTTGCTCAAAGGATTAAAGATGGAGGTGAAATAATTCTCCAAACAAGGATACCTGAATACGAGGTCTTCAATTATATAAGAAGATTTGATTATATGGGTTTTGCTCTTTCAGAATTAAAAATGAGAAGGATCCATAAGTTACCACCCTTTTCAAGACTTGTAATACTCAGGATTTTCTCCAGAAAGGTTATTGATTATGATAGAGTAATCAGGTTTTTAAAAGATATGGATAGTTCAGTAAGGCAGATAAATTTAAGGAAAAGAAAGAAGACAAAAGCCAGTGAAGCAATTTACCTGTTGAGACTTGACAGAACATCATTCCGTACTAAAGTTGGGGATATAATTAGATTTTCAAAAGAAGAAGGTCTTGATGTGAGATGCTATGTTGATCCTTTATGATGAGAGGTAATTATTTTGCTCTGTCCATCACAAAAAACTTCTAATATTTTACTTTTTAAGTAAAGTTTTTGCCTGTTCTATATCCTTTTCGATAGCCCTTTTGAGTGCCTCAGGATTCCCGAATTTCTTTTCATTCCTCAATCTCTCTATAAAGTAGACCTTTATAAATTTATTTAGAATATCCTGATGGAAATCAATTATATGAACCTCGAGGCTGAGGTCTTTATTGCCAAAGGTTGGATTTGTCCCTATATTCATTACTCCATTAAGCAGTGTAACTTGGTCACCTTTTCTTCCTGTATGGTATTCTTCAATTCCGACCCTAACAGCATAGACCCCGTTCTTGGGGATAAGTTCTGAACCCGAAAGGATATTAGCAGTTGGATAACCGAGTATTCTTGAGCCCCTTCCTGCTCCACTGATAACCGTGCCCTCTATGGAGTAGGGTCGTCCGAGAAATTCCATTGCCTTTTTTACATCTCCTTTTTTGATTAATGCTCTTATCTTTGTGCTACTGACCGTCTGCCCTTTTATTTTTACAGGAGGTATAATCTTTACATTAAAACCGTATCTTTTACCCTCTTTTTTCAGAAGCTCGATATCTCCTCTTTTAGCTTTTCCGAACCTGTAATCCTTTCCTATTATTATTTCCTTAACCCCAAGGCTATCCACAAGTATCTTTTTGATGAACTCCTCAGGCTCAAGGCTGGCAAAGGACCAGTCAAATTTCACACATAGCAGGACCTGTATACCAAATTTTTCAATGATCCTTGCCTTCTCATCACAGAGCGTAAGGAGATGGAGCTCTTTTTCTGGATGGAAAAATTTCTGTGGATGAGGATCAAAGGTCATCAGGACGGATGTGCCTTTTATACTTTTTGCCTTCTCTACAACTTCTTTTATAATCTTCTGGTGACCGATGTGAACACCATCGAAGTTGCCTATGGTAAGAACGGTCCTTGAAGGTGGTTCCTTAATATCCTCAAGTCTTTTGATCTCCATCATTTACTCCTTCCTGTAGTTCTTCTTTTAACTGTGAATATACACTTTCTATCTGACCTTTAATATCCCTTCCTTCGGAGTTGTCTATTACAAAATCAGAACACCTTATTTTTTTATCATAGCCAAACTGATTATTCCATCTTTTAAGAATTTCATCTCTTGATATACCTTTTGCCTCAAGTCTTTTGAATATAGTCATATCATCTGCATATACGGTAATTACCCGGTCAAATTTATACTGATATCCCCTTTCAAAAAGAACGGGCATCTCGACAATTATTATACCTTCCTTTATATTACTTAAGATCCTCTCAATCTCCCGGAATACCTCAGGATGTATTATATTCTCAAGTTTTAGCCTGAGGAAGGCATCATTGAATATGATATCTGCTATTTTCTTCCTGTCCAGCTCGCCATCCGGAGTACAGACTCCTTCACCGAGCAGGTCTCTGACCTCTTTTTTTATTTCCCCTTTTTTTAAGAGCTCTCTTACAAGCTCATCAGAATTTATAGTTAGTGCACCTTTTTGTTTAAAAAACTCGAGAATATAGCTCTTACCTGCGCCATAATTTCCAGTGAGTCCAACCATGAGTATTTTTTTCATTCCTTTACAGGTCCCAGCAGGGTTATGGCAAAATCCTTGTTGTGGGTTAGTCTATCAGCAATCTCTTTGATCTCTTTGAGCGAGATTTTTTCTATCTGGTTGATTGTTTCTTTAATGGATATCTGTTTGCCATAGTATATTTCCTGCCGTGCTACATGAGACATTACATTACCTGTGGATTCAAGGCCAAGAAGAATATTTCCCTTTATCTGATCTTTTGTCTTTCTGAGTTCATCCTCTGTAATCGTATCCTTGAGTCCCCTCATCTCTTTTGTAACAAGCTCTATGACCTCTCCGTACCTTTTCTTTGAAGTACCCGCATAAACACCCCAGAGACCTGTATCTAAAAAACCATTAATAAAGGAATATATGGAGTAGGCAAGTCCTCTCTTCTCTCTGATTTCCTGAAAGAGTCTTGAGCTCACACCGCCTCCAAGAATGGCATTCAGAATAGAAATATGATATCTGTAGGGACTTGAGAGAGGAAAGGCCTCCACACCTATACAGAGATGAACCTCGGAAAGATCCTTTTTATGAATATTTTTTCTGTAATGAAAGACTGGTGTAATTATCTCCGGAGGATCAGAACCTGCATTCATGTTACCAAAATATCTGTTCAGAAGTTCAAGAAGTTTTTCAGGTTCAAATCTTCCAGCACAGGATATAACAATATCCTTTGTTCCATAATATTTATTTTTATAATTAAGGAGCTTTTCTCTTGTGAAGGTCTTTATGGTATCCCTTCTACCAAGAATGGGCTGCCCGAGCCCTGAATTGTCCCAGGCAGTCTGGTGAAAGAGATCATGTATATAGTCATCCGGAGTATCTTCAACCATCTTTATCTCTTCCTTTATTATGGATTTTTCTTTTTCTATTTCATCCTCTGGAAATACGGAATTCAGAAAAATATCACTGAGAAGATCTATTCCCTTTTCAATGAACTGGTCAAGGACTTTGATATAAAATGTGGTGGTTTCCTTTGATGTAAAGGCATTAAGCTCTCCTCCGATGGAGTCTATCTCTACAGCTATATCCTTTTGCGAGCGCCTCTGGGTACCTTTGAAGAAAATATGCTCAAGAAAATGGGATATCCCGTTTTCTTCTGGTTTTTCGAACCTTGACCCAGTTCTCACCCAGATACCAAGAGATACGGAACGGAACTCCTTCATAAGCGCCATAACAACCGGAATTCCATTCCTCAGATACTCTTTCCTGAATTCCATAAAAGGCTCCTTTCAGAATCTTTAATGACAGTGTAAATTACAGTTAATTACTGATTAACAAAGGCGGAAATGCAATATTACCGTCACTATCACGGATTAGTGATAACACAGGTTATTAGTTTAACAGATTTAGCTTTTTAAATGGCAGGCTATGGCAATATTTTAAAAAAACTTTATAATTCAAATAGTTATAATAGATGTCTAAATCCGGGCGGGTCGTCTTCCCTTATCCTCCTCCTGTACGGCCTCTTTTCTGCTCAATTTTATCCTGCCCTGACTGTCAATTTCTGTTACTTTAACAAGTACCTCATCCCCTTCTTTAAGCACATCAGTGACTTTTGCAATCCTTTTATGGGATATCTGTGATATATGGAGAAGTCCTTCGGTGCCGGGCAGTATCTCTACAAAGGCACCGAAGTCAACAATCCTTTTTACCTTGCCGAGATAAATTTTACCCACCTCAGGTTCTTCAACAATTCCTTTTATAATTTCTATTGCCTTCTGTGCAGAGCTTTCATCTGTGGCAGCGATATTCACTAGACCGGAATCCTCTATTTCTATCTTAACGCCTGTCTGCTCTATAATGCTTCTTATAACCTTTCCACCAGTGCCTATAACGTCCCTTATTTTATCCTGTTTTATCTGTATGGTATATATTCTCGGTGCATGGGGTGCAAGGGTCTCCCTTGGAGCAGCGATAGCCTCTGACATTTTTCTAAGGATATGGAGCCTGCCTTTTCTTGCCTGTTCAAGGGCCTCCTGCATAACCGATCTTGAGACCCCTCCAATCTTTACATCCATCTGGAATGCGGTAATGCCTTCTTCAGTGCCTGTTACCTTGAAGTCCATATCTCCAAGATGGTCCTCCAGCCCAAGGATGTCTGTTAGAATAGTATATCTGTCCTTTTCTGTAATAAGACCCATTGCTATTCCAGCAACTGGTGCCCTAATAGGCACTCCGGCATCCATTAGAGCAAGGGTGCCTGCACAGACAGTTGCCATGGAGGATGAACCATTTGATTCAAGGATATCGGAAACAACCCTTATTGTATAGGGGAAAACCTCTTTTGGTGGTATTACCGGTTTCAATGCCCTTTCAGCAAGTGCGCCGTGACCGATTTCTCTTCTTCCAGGTGATCTCAGTGGCTTTACCTCTCCCACACTGAAGGGTGGAAAATTGTAGTGAAGCATAAAAGCTTTATAGGTCTCACCCTCTAGACTGTCTACCTTCTGTTCATCTTCATGGGTTCCCAGTGTTACAGCTGCAAGGGCCTGTGTTTCACCTCTTACAAAAAGGGCAGAGCCATGCGCCCTGGGTAGAAGTCCGACCCTGCAATATATATGTCTTATCTCATCCGGTCTTCTTCCATCAGCCCTGATACCCTCATTAAGGATCATTGACCTGACGAGGTTTTTCTCAAGCTCATTGAATATCAGGGATATCTCTCTTTCTCTTCCTCCTTCAGGATTGAGTGTCTTGATTGTCTCCTCAAGAAGCATATCAAGGGCTGCCTGTCTCTGCTGTTTTCCTGGTATCCGTATAAATTCCTTCATCTTTTCAAGACAGAAGGCATTTACCTTCTCTTTAAGCTCTTCATCAACGGGAATATCAATGGTGGGTCTCTTTTGCTTACCAGCCAGTTTTCTCAGTTCATGCTGAATGGGCAGAATCTTTTTGATCTCCTCGTGGGCAAATTCTAGGGCTTCAAGGATAACAGATTCTGAAACCTCATCTGCTCCGCCCTCAACCATAACCACTGCCTCTTCTGTAGCTGCTACTACAAGATTAAGATCAATCCTATCTGCTTCTGAAAGATCTGGATTGACCACGAATTTTTCATCAATCCTTCCAACCCTTACTGCACCTACCGGACCATTAAAGGGAATATCAGACACCATGAGGGCAGCAGACATGCCAATAATTCCAAGGATATCTGCAATATTTTCATCACCATAGGAAAGGACAGATACTATACCCTGAGTTTCATAGAAAAAGCCCTTTGGTAAAAGAGGCCTTATGGGTCTATCAATAAGCCTTGAGGTGAGTATCTCCTTTTCAGATGGTTTGCCCTCCCTCTTGAAGTAACCACCTGGTATTTTTCCTGCTGAATAAGCCTTTTCCTGGTAATCTATGGTTAGGGGAATAAAATCAAAAACCTCTGATGCTTTTTTTGCTGCAACTACAGTGGCTAAAACTACTGTGTCACCATAGGTTGCAAGTACTGCTCCATCTGATTGTTTCGCAATTTCACCAGTTTCAAGGCTGAGTTTTTTGCCTCTAAATTCAATCTCAACTCTTTGCATTCTTTATTTTCTTAATCCAAGCCTTTCTATAAGTCTCTCGTATCTTGACCTGTCAACAGTTTTGAGATAATCAAGTAATTTTCTTCTCTGACTGACGAGTTTTAGAAGGCCCCTTCTTGAATGATGGTCCTTTCTATGAATCTTGAAGTGTTCAGTGAGGTAGTTAATTCTTTCTGTTAAGATGGCAACCTGTACTTCAGGAGAACCTGTATCTCTGTCATGGATTCTGAAGCTCTCCACAAGTGTTCTCTTCTGTTCTTTGGTCAGTGCCATTATCTCACCACCTTATTTAAAAAGCTTTACCTGACGAGGCCAGGAAACATGTGAATTAAGAATAACATAAATAAAGGCATTGAGACAAGTCTTGGCATATTGTGATATAATTTAAAAGTATGAAAAAAATACTTGCTAAAATCTCTTTACTATTTTTCTTAAATCTATCGCTGGTCCTTTACACTTCCTATCTAAATGCAGATGTTCCTGTTCAATCCACCGATATCATGGTCCTGAAGGTAGATGGTGTCATAAATCCCGCCAGAGCTGAGTTTGTTGTTAAGGCAATAAAAAAGGCAAATGATAAAGGATATTCCCTTATAATCATGGAACTCGATACACCAGGTGGTCTTGATACCTCCATGAGAACAATTATAAAAGAGATGGTTGGAAGTGCTGCACCTGTGGTCGTTTATGTATCACCAAGTGGTGCAAGAGCAGCATCAGCAGGTGCCTTTATAACCATCGCCTCCCATGTTGCTGCTATGGCTCCTGGAACAAATATAGGAGCTGCTCATCCAGTGGCAGTCGGTGAAAGAATGGATAAGGAAATGGCAAAAAAGGTTACTAATGATGCAGCTGCTTACATAAGGAGTCTTGCTGAGAGCAGGGGAAGGAATGTAAAATGGGCTGAGGATGCTGTCAGAAAGAGTGTATCTGCAACAGAAAAAGAGGCACTTGAACTTAAAGTAATAGACCTCATTGCAAAAGACAGAGAGGAACTTCTTAAAAAGATTGATGGCATGAAGGTCAGGACCGTTTATGGAGAAAAGATTATAAGAACTCAAGGAGCAAAGATTATCTATGAGGAGATGGGATTCAGACAGAGGATTCTTGATCTTATAAGTGATCCCAATGTCGCCTATATCCTTATGCTGCTCGGAATATACGGTCTGTTCTTTGAACTTACAAATCCAGGAAGTATTTTCCCCGGTGTGCTTGGAGGAATATGTCTTATCCTTGCCTTTTATGCCTTCCAGACACTTCCTGTGAACTATGCAGGTATTCTCCTGATAATTCTTGCCATTATACTTTTCATTCTTGAAGTAAAGATAATCTCCCATGGCATTCTTACCATAGGAGGGATAATATCAATGATAATTGGTTCAATAATGCTTTTTGAAAGCCCTGCACCATTTTTTAAGCTTTCACTTTATGTAATACTACCTGCTGTCATTATTACAGCATTATTTTTCATCATAACCTTCGGGCTTGCATTTAAGGCCTGGAAGAGAAAACCTGTTACAGGCGCTGAGGGGATAGTGGGTCTTGAGGGCATTGCAAGGACAGATATAAAGGATGATGGCATGGTATATGTAAGGGGTGAGATATGGTCCGCAATGAGCGATGAACCAATAAAAAGCGGTGAAAGGGTGAGGGTAGAGGCAGTCTCGGGTCTAAAACTCAAGGTCAGAAAGATAGAACACTGAAGACCTTGTCTTCAGAAAAATTCATTAGGGAGGATAATCTATGATTCCACTGAGTTTTTACACATTCATTGTAATAATCTTTCTTGTTCTTTACTTTCTTTCCAGTGCTATAAAAATATTGAAAGAATACGAAAGGGGTGTTGTTTTCAGGCTGGGTAGACTCATACCTGTTAAGGGTCCGGGTCTTGTAATAATCTGGCCTATCATTGATAGGCTTGTGAAGGTTAGTTTGAGAACAGTTACCATGGATGTTCCACCGCAGGATGTTATTACAAAGGATAATGTCACGGTAAAGGTTAATGCCGTTGTTTATTTCAGGGTTGTTGATCCTGCAAAGGCAATAACAGAGGTTGAGGACTATTATTATGCAACTAGCCAGATAGCCCAGACCACATTGAGAAGCATTCTGGGGCAAAGCCAGCTTGATGATCTTCTTACAAAAAGGGATGAGCTCAATGCAGAGCTCCAGAGGGTAATAGATTTCCAGACAGAGCCATGGGGAATAAAGGTGACAGCAGTGGAGGTTAAGAATGTTGATCTTCCAACAGAGATGCTCAGGGCAATTGCCCGCCAGGCAGAAGCAGAGCGTGAAAGAAGGGCAAAGATTATTCATGCAGAGGGTGAGCTTCAGGCTGCCCAGAAACTTGCTGATGCCGCAAAGATAATCTCATCTGAACCAGCAGCACTTCAACTTAGATACCTCCAGACCCTCCTTGAGATATCTGCTGAGAAGAATTCCACCATTATATTCCCTGTGCCAATTGACCTCTTAAAACACTTCATAGAAAAACTTAAATCTTAAAAAATTTCATTAAGGGGAAGTGAATTTACTTCCCCTTTCTTAACCATCTTGGAAAGAGAAATTAAAAAGATAAAGCACAAAAATAGAATCTGGTTAAGACTCGCTTTACTTATTCTTCTGGTTGGTGGTCTAACCTTTATTTTTTATGAAACAGGATTAGTCCATTATTTCATCGATAAAGAAAGGATCCTAAGTTTTTTAAGACTCTTCGGCCCATTTTCCTTTGTTGGATTTATTTTGCTTCAGGCATTACAGGTCGTTGTATCACCAATACCTGGTGAGGTGACAGGTCTTCTTGGTGGTTATCTCTACGGACCTTTCCTTGGCGTGATTCTATCAACCATTGGCCTTACAATCGGTTCGTATGTTGCCTTTAGCCTTTCAAGGGCATTCGGAAGGCCCTTTGTTGAGAGATTTGTTGATAAAAATACAATAGCAAGGTTTGATTATCTCCTTCATCACAAAGCAGCCTTTCTTGTCTTTTTACTCTTTCTGATACCGGGTTTTCCAAAAGATTATCTCTGCTATATCCTTGGACTGGGACATCTCACAACAATGGAATTTCTGCTAATAGGTGGTGTAGGAAGGCTATTTGGAACAATTCTTCTGACTCTTGGCGGTAGTTATATAAAGCATCATCAGTATGGAAGATTCTCCATACTTGCTGGTGTTGCCATAATAGTAGTGCTTATTGCCCTGGCATACAGGGATAAGATTGAGAGGTTATTCAGGAAATGGCATATATATCAGTATTATAAAAAGAAAAGAGAGCGAAAAAAGAAAGACACTACCACTTTATAAGAGCCGAACCCCAGGTAAGTCCTCCACCAAAGGCTTCAAGCATTATGTAGTCACCTTCTTTTATCCTTCCCTCTTCAAGTGCTTCATCAAGGGCAACAGGAATTGATGCAGCAGAAGTATTGCCGTATCTCGTGAGGTTTACAACAACCCTTTCCATGGGAAGCCCCAGCCTTTCAGCAGTAGCCTTTATTATTCTTAAATTAGCCTGGTGCGGTATGAGTAGAGAAAGCTGTGAAGGTTTGAGGTTATTCTTTTTCAAGGTCTCTATCACCAGATTTTCAAGAGTTCTTACTGCAACTTTAAAAGTCTCATTTCCCTTCATCTTTATGTAATGAAGTCTCTTTTCAACTGTCTCCTTTGAGGCAGGAGTTAAAGAGCCGCCTGCAGGAATATGAAGAAGGTCCCAGAGTCTTCCATCAGAATAGATATCTACAGAAAGTATTCCCCTTCCGTGATCAGGTACAAGCACAGCTGCACCAGCACCATCACCTAAAAGCACACAGGTTGTCCTGTCCTGCCAGTCAGTGAATTTTGAAAGGACCTCTGCTCCGACAACAAGGATCTTCTTATATTTCCCAGATTTAATAAAGGCATCAGCCACTGAAAGGGCATAGATAAAGCCCGAGCAGGCTGCATTTATATCCATTGCTGCTGCATTCACTGCTCCAAGTTTTTTTTGCAATATGCAGGCAGTTGAGGGAAGGGGCATATCACCGCTTACAGTTGCAACTATAATGAGGTCAATCTTTTCTACTTTCAGCTGGGCCTTTTTAAGTGCCCTTTTAGCTGCCTCAAAGGCAAGGTCTGAGGCTGCCTGATCAGGCCTTGCAATTCTCCTTTCTTTTATTCCTGTTCTCTCGGTAATCCATTCGTCAGAGGTATCAACCATTTTTTCAAGGTCATGGTTGGTCATAACCCTTTCTGGCATGTACGATCCCGTGGATATAATGCGGCTCAGCATTTATTCAGCTGGAGACTCCATTATAGGCAGGAATTTCTAAGTTGATAGACTCTTTTATCCTTGATAGTTCCTGAGATATTGTCATGTAAAGACCTGCCTTTGCCAGATTAGCAGCCACCAGGATGGCATTCTTTATTGCCTTTGCCGAGGAGCGTCCATGGCTTATTATACATGTGCCATTAATTCCAAGAAGAGGTGCGCCACCGTATTCTGCATAGTCTGTCTTTTTTTTGAATCTCCTGAGGGCTGGTTTCATAAGCAGATAGGCTATCCTTCCTGTGGATATATCTGATATCTCTCTCTTAAGCATCTTCATTATCACCTCTGCCAGCCCTTCACTCATTTTAAGAACAATATTACCTATAAATCCATCACAGACCACTACATCAGCATCACCAATGAAGAGGTCCTTTCCCTCTATATTCCCCCTGAAATTCAGACCGGATGCTTTAAGCAGTCTGAAAGCCTCCTTTGTTAGCTCATTGCCTTTTGTATCTTCTTCTCCAATACTGAGAAGTGCAACTCTTGGGTCCACAACTGAGAATACAGCCCTGTAATAAGCAGCACCCATGTAGGCAAATTCAAGGATGTTTGATGGTTTACAGTCCACATTTGCACCGGCATCTATCAGAACAAAGGGTTTTTTTAAGGTAGGTAGAGATGCAGCTATAGCCGGTCTGTCAACACCAGGAGACTTTCCAAGTAGAAAAAGGGCAGTTGCCATAGCAACACCTGAATGGCCTGCGCTGACCACGGCATCTGCCTCACCATCCCTGTGAAGCTCCACAGCACGTTTTATTGAGGAGTCCTTCTTTCGCCTCAGTGCCTGGGAGGGTGACTCATCCATTGCTATTACCTCTGATGCGTGTTTAATGGTGAGCCTTTCCTGAGGATACCTTTTTTTCTTTTTAAGCTCTTCTTCAATCCTTGAGGCATCTCCAACAAGGATTACCTCTATTTCAGGGTATTCTTTCAGGGTTTCGATAGCCCCCTCAACAGTCACCTCAGGAGCATGATCTCCACCCATTGCATCAAGGGCTATCTTCATGACTCCTTCTCAATCACCTCAAGTATCTTTTTCTTGTTGTAAGAACCGCAGTTAGGACATACCCTGTGAGAAAGGGTAGGTTCATGGCACTCAGGGCAGTTTATTATGTTGGGAATATTGCCCTTCCAGTTTGCTCTTCTCTTATCTCTTCTTGACCTTGTGTGTCTGTGCGTCGGATTTGGCATAATCTATTCTCCTTTTTTTAGAAGTTTTTTTAATATTGCAAATCGCTCATCTATTGCCTCACCAGGACATACGCAGGAGCCTGTGTTGAGATCTGTGCCGCATCCCGGGCAGAGCCCTTTACAATCTTCACTGCATAGAGGTTTCATAGGTATGTTTAATAAGATTTCTTCTTCTATAAGACTATCTATATCTATCTCGTCTCCTGAATAAAAATCTACCTCCATCTCATCATCATGAAGCTCATAGACCTCATCACCTTTAAGTTCTGAAAGCGGATGATAGGTTAAGGATATATCCAGAGAGACTTCTTTTTTAAAATTATTCAGGCACCTGCTGCAGGTCAATTCAATTTCTGTAGATGTATACCCCTTTACAAATATCTCTTTACCTACCTTATCAACTCTGAGCTCTCCCTTAAGTGGAGATGTAATCATTACTGCCTCAGAGATAATTGTAAGGTTATCAAGATTTAGATCAAGACCCTCTTCGGGTATTTCTGAAATTATAAGTTTCATTTCCAAAGAACATCTCTGTGGAATTCCACAGACCCCTTTTTGTTTTTATTAATTATATGGCTTATTAAAGATTATTGTCAAGACAGGATATAAGTAAGGTAATGTCAATACTTCTGTGTAAATTCATTTAATGGTTTTATCCTCCAATGTTCATTTAACCGGCTAATTACTGCATAGACTATCCTTTCTATGCTTGCTGTGTTGTTAAAGCAACTCATTG
The DNA here is from genome assembly GCA_026417875.1 of Thermodesulfovibrionales bacterium. NCBI lineage: Bacteria > Pseudomonadati > Nitrospirota > Thermodesulfovibrionia > Thermodesulfovibrionales > Thermodesulfovibrionales bacterium. Next base: position 31,270 of record JAOACK010000018.1, read on the forward strand.
GCCTCGTCCTTCTTCTTACTTCTCTGAATGCTCTCTCTATTACATTCGTTGTCCTTAGCTTCACCCACAGTTCCTT
>JAOACK010000019.1 GCA_026417875.1 Thermodesulfovibrionales bacterium
AAGTTGCAGCAAGAGAAAATGGTATAAGTCTCCAGGCAATGAAGAACTTTTCTAATTTTATTGATCTCATAAGGATGGACTTAGAGGCCCAGGCAAAAAGGGAAGATTCAATGAAGCTCGCCTCCACAATTCATGGAGAACTTAAGGATAATATAGACAGGCCGTCAAATGGAATAAAGAAAGGCCCCTTCTATGTGCTATATACTGCAAAGATGCCCAGTGTGCTTGTTGAGGCCTCCTATATAAGCAATCCTGTTGAATAGAGATTTCTTGCAACCCCCCAGTACAGGGAAAAACTTGCAAGGGCAATTGCAAAGGGGATAAAAAGTTATTTTGAACTGAAATCCCAGAGAGGTTCTCAGGCAAGAAGAGAAACAAATCCCTCGCTATGACAGGTATCTTCATACTTTTTTATATACTTTATGCCATTCTCCTCTTTCTCCTTAAAGGGCCATTTTATCTATTGATAATATCTTTACCAGTGCTCTTTCTTTATATAAAGCTGCCAGCAAAAATCAACAATAAGGGTATTTATATAACACTCTTATTTGGTCTTTTTATATTCATTGCGAATCAGCTTCATCCGGAAGGCAAGATAATATTTAAAAAAAATTTCATTGTAGTGGCTGATGACTCTCTGAAAAATGGTTTTGAACGAGCAATGAGATTAATAATACTTGTGATGGCTGCAAAAGTTCTTCTATGGAAATTTTCTGCTGAAGAGCTTCTTAAAGGATTTGAAAGGCTTCTCGGCCCGCTGGGAAAAAAGAAGGCGGTACAGAATTTTATAGAGACAGGTCTTCTTACCCTTAAGGCATTACCAGGGGTCAGCAGAGAACTCCATAAAGAGTATTCAGAAAAGTGTAAATCAGGAAGCCTGATTTACAGGGTAAAAACAGTAGGTCTTATAATAGTTACAGTTCTTTCAAAGGCAATAAACAGGCCGGAGGAATTCTTCTGAACCTGGATTATCTCATAATAAACGGTTCTGTTTATGATGGCTCCGGTAACCCGCCTCAAAAAATCCCGATTGGAATAAGGGGAGATAGGATAGTTCTTTTAAAAGAGGATGAAGCAAAGAAGGTGTGTGGTGGAAAATCAGTTATTGATGCAGAGGGACTTGCCATTGCACCGGGATTTATAGATACCCATGGCCATTCTGAGTTCACGGTAATTGCAGATCCCGGGCAGGAAGGAAAGCTCTTTCAGGGAATAACAACAGAGATAAATGGTAACTGCGGACTCAGTGCTGCACCACTTTATGGTGATTATCTAAGTCATAGGATGGAGGATCTCAGGGAATATGATATCCCGTACAGATGGAACAGCCTGAATGAATTTTTTGAAATACTTGAAGAGATAAAGCCAGCCCTTAATTTTGCAACCCTCGTGGGACATGGAAACATAAGGGGCTCTGTAATGGGGTTCAGAAGCGGGAAACCGTCAGAAAAAGAATTAAAGGAGATGAAAAGGCTTCTTGAAGAAGCCCTTCTTGAGGGAGCTATAGGGCTCTCATCAGGACTCATCTATCCTCCTGGCATTTATTCAGATACCGATGAGCTCATTGAGCTTACTGAATACGGAATAAGGATATCAAAGCCATATAGACCCTTTATCTACGCTTCCCATATGAGAAGTGAATCAGATAATCTTATAGAAGCTTTGGAAGAGGTCATCGAGATAGCAAAGAGGTCCGGTTCACCTGTACATATATCCCACCTTAAGACTGCTGGAAGAAATAACTGGAATAAGATTGACAGGGTTCTGGAGATTATCCACAGGGCAAAGGATCATGGTTTAACTGTAAGTGCTGATAGATATCCCTATACTGCCTCGAGTACAGATCTTGATTCAGTTCTACCCGCATGGGTTTTTGAGGGAGGGAAAGAAGAGGAACTCAAAAGGCTCAGAACTAAGTCTAAAGAATTAAAAAAATATCTCTCAACTATCAGCCCTGATGAGATAGTTATATCCTCTGTTGAAAATCCAGAAAATAAATGGATGGAAGGTAAAAGCTTAAAAGAGATCTCCATAAATGTGAAAAAAGAAATACCTGAGGTCATAATAGATATTCTCATTGAAGAAAATCTAAGGGTAGGAGCTATCTTCCACTCAATGTCCGAGGATAATCTCCAGAGATTTTTAAAAGAACCATATATGACTGTAGGAACAGACAGCTCCTCAAGAAGTTTTGGTGGACCAACAAGAAAGGGTAAACCCCATCCAAGGGGATTCGGAAGCATGCCAAGATTCATAGGTCTCTACTGCAGACAGATAGGGCTTTTTTCTCTTGAACAGGCCATAATGAAAATTACCTCACTTCCAGCAAAGATATTCGGAATAAAAGACAGAGGAATCATAAAGACTGGTGCCTTTGCAGACCTTGTGATTTTTGACCCTGAAAAGATAATAGACAGGGCTGATTTTAATAATCCCTTTTTAAAACCAGAGGGCATACATTATGTTTTCATAAATGGACTTCCGGCAATATGGAAGGGAGAGCCTACCTTAATAAGGAATGGAAGGGTTCTGAGAAGCGGTGGATAGGAAACCTGTTATCGGAATAACAATGGATGTGGATGAAGAATACTTTAAAATTAAAAACCACTATACTGATGCCATTCTAAGTGCAGGTGCCATCCCACTGCTTCTACCACCAAAAGAAAGTATTATTACGGAGATAAAAAATCTCGTTGATGGCCTAATAATTTCAGGAGGTGGTGATATACCACCGGAATATTATGGGGAAAAACCAGTGGCTGATAACCTTAAAATAGTTGACAGGAAAAGGATAGAATTTGAAATTAAAATAATAAAAGAATTCCTTAACTCAAAAAAACCTGTCCTCGGCATATGCTATGGAATGCAGCTTATAAATGTTGTATATGGAGGCACACTTTTTCAGGATATACAGGGGCATTATGATGGATTTCATGAGATAGAAATCACTGATAACAGACTCATTCCCCCTGGCAGATATACTGTAAATTCTTCCCACCACCAGGCAATAAAGAAAAAAGGCAGAGGAATAATTGAGATAGGGGTTTCACTAAAGGATGGTATAATAGAGGCAATAAGGCACAGGGATTATCATAACCTCTTCGGAATTCAGTGGCATCCTGAAAGACTTAAAGGGCAACTATCAGAAAGGATTTTCAAAAATTTTATTGGGTTATTAAGGAGGTAAACGGGTGAAGGTAAACAGATTTTATCTTCTAACAGTTATTTTTCTTATTATACTTTTTGGCTATCTACTCTTCCGGATAATCAACCCCTTCATAAACTCCCTTATCTGGGCTGTTGTCCTTACAATTATATTCTTTCCTCTTTATTCTCTTTTTTTAAAGTACCTTAAAAGAGATTATATTGCTGCACTCCTTACTGTGCTGATCGTCATTGCCTTTATTCTCGGTCCATTCACATACTTTGGTATTCTTCTTGCGACTGAGCTCCGCCATCTCTCACAGATGCTTACAGAAGAGAGATTGATGCGGCTTAAGGACCTACTCAGCCATCCGGCAGTATCAGATATACTGAGTTATCTTGAAAGGAATTTCGGTATCACGGCGGAACAGATCACGGGAGAGGTCATTGCAAGCATTACATCTGTAAGTAAAGCTATTTTGAATAATATTACACGAGGTATTACAAACATCATTGGTTTTGCAATTAATTTTATATTTATGATATTTGCCCTCTTCTTTTTCCTTATAGGCGGTCCTTATTATCTAAAGAAGGTCCTTGAATATTTACCATTCAGTGAATATGAAAAAAAGAGGCTTACCTGTCTTGTGAGGGACATTATAATATCAACAATCTATGGTGGAGTTGTTGTGGCACTAATTCAGGCATTTATAGGAGGAATCTCCTTCTGGATTCTCGGGATTCCAACACCAGTTATATGGGGAAGTGCAATAGCAATTGCCTCATTCATCCCCATCCTTGGAGCCTTTTCAGTATGGGGACCGGCAGCCCTCTATCTCTTTCTCACAGGTTCTATTCTTGAAGGCTTTATTCTTACAGCCATAGGCGCCCTTGGAATAAGCACTGTTGACAATATCCTTAAACCTATAATCATAGGTTCAAGGACAAAGATGCCAACAATAGTACTCTTTTTCAGTGTCCTTGGAGGTATTAAAGAATTTGGCCTGATAGGACTTATCGCTGGTCCACTTGTGGTCGCCCTTTTCATAGCAGTCATTGAGATATTCAGGAAAATGGAGCAGGAAAGATAATAACCCCTAAGATACAGACGTGAAGATTGGAAGAAAAATATTTTTCTCAATTACTCTTATCCTTTTATTTCTTTTTTCCTGTTCTGTCCGAAACAGGCAGGAAGGGGCTATCTATTTCAGGCTAAATTCAAATCCTACCACCCTTGATCCAGGTCTCATAGTGGATGTAAGCGGTGCAGGCATAGCAGCAAAGCTCTTTAATGGACTTGTGAGACTTGATCATAAACTTCAGATTGTACCTGATATAGCTGAAAGATGGACCGTTTCAGAAGATGGAAAGACCTATACTTTTCATATAAGAAAAGGTGTAACGTTTTCAAATGGAAGGGAGGTTACAGCACAGGATTTTAAATATTCCTTTGAGCGTATTCTCTCACCCCGATTCAAGTCACCCAATACATGGGTTCTTGACAAAATTGATGGAGCAGAGGATTTTCTTAAGGGCAGGGCAGAGGATGTAAAGGGAATAGAGGTGGAGGGTAAGTATATATTAAAATTAAAACTAAAAGAACCCTTTTCACCATTCCTGGGGCTTCTTACAATGACAGCCGCCTATGTTATTCCAGAAGAAGAGGCATCAAGACCGGATTTTGCTACTAATCCTGTAGGCACAGGACCATTCATTCTTAAAAGATGGAGTCATAACAATGAGCTTGTTCTTGAAAGAAGAGAGGATTATTTTGAAGGTCCTGCTTATGTAAAAAAGATTATTTACAGAATAATTCCCGAAGACCTAACAGCAATCACAGAGTTTGAACTCTCCAACATAGATGTCCTGAGCCTGCCTGCCTCAGCCTTAAAAAAATATACAAAGCATGATGAGAAAAAAAACTGGCTTATCTCTCATACAGGACTTAATATCTATTATCTCGGTATCAATTGTTCAAAGGCACCACTTGATAATCCACTAATTAGAAAGGCAATAGCTCATGCAATAGACAGGGAAAGGATCCTTAAAACTATTTACGAAGAAAGAGGGGTACTGGCTGATGGTATAGTACCGCCAGGCTTAAGACAGTGGAGTGCTCCTCAGACCATCAATTATGAACCTGAAAGGGCAAGGGAACTTATAAAGATTTCTGGTTATAACGGAGAACCCCTTGTCTTTTATGTCACCCAGGATCAGGAGGTTATAGATATTGCAGAGGTCATTCAGGAATATCTAAGAAAGGCAGGCCTTAATGTGAAGATAAGACAGCTTGAGTGGAGTGCCTATAAAGAGGCATTGATCAAAGGAGAGGAGCATCTCTTCTGGCTTAGCTGGTGGGCAGATTATCCTGATCCTGAAAACTTCCTCTTTCCGCTCTTTCACTCCTCAAACAGAGGTGCAAAGGGAAACAGGACGATGTACAGGAATCCAGAGGTTGATAAACTTATAGAAATAGGACAGAGAACAGTTGATATAAAAAGACGACCAGCCCTTTATGAAAGGGCCGAAGAATTGATAATGAATGACCTTCCTTTAATACCCTTCTGGCACAAAAAGGATTTTTATATTATCCAGCCCTGGATAGAGGGATTTAATATAGTGCCTGTCTACAGCATAGACAAGGGGATGAATTACAGATTAAGGACAGAGAGGTTAAAATTAAGTTGAGGATAGAGATCTCTATCCTCAACTTATTAATTATTTACATCCTTCTTGCCATTGCCTCAAGTCTTGCTATTCTTTCTTCAATGGGCGGATGGGTGCTGAAGAGCTTCATAAGTCCGCCACCTGAAAGAGGATTAACAATGAACATGTGGGATGTGGCTGGGTTTGCCTCAAGGGGTATCCTCTGGGATGCATAATGAAGTTTCTTAAGGGCATTTGCAAGATAAAGAGGATTGCCCACAATTTTTGCACCACCTGAATCAGCACCATACTCCCTTGTCCTTGATACAGCCAGCTGAACAAGCATGGCAGCAATTGGAGCAACTATCATCATCACAAGGGCTGCTAAAGGATTTCCACCCTCATCATCATCCCTTCTGCCACCAAATATCATTGCCCACTGGGCCATCTGGGCAAGATAGCTTATTGCTCCAGCAATAGTAGCTGCAATGGTGCTTACAAGGATATCCCTGTTTTTAATGTGGCTCAGCTCATGGGCAATAACACCTGCAAGCTCGTTTCTGTCAAGAAGCCTCATAATCCCGGTTGTTACGGCAACAGCTCCATGTTTAGGGTTTCTTCCTGTGGCAAAGGCATTAGGCTGGTCAGCATCAATTATATAAACCTTTGGCATAGGAAGGCCTGCACGCTGAGCAAGGCTTCTCACTATTGAGTAAAGCTCCGGAGCCTCAGCCTCTGAAACCTGCCTTGCTCCATACATCCTGAGCACAATCTTATCACTGAACCAGTAGGCAAAAAAGTTCATTGCCAGCGCCATGATAAGCGCAATAGTCATACCTGCTCTTCCACCCAGAAGAGCTCCGACGAAAATAAATAGAACTGTAAGGGTAACCAGCAAAACCATGGTCTTAAGAGTATTCATTTATCAAACACCTCCTTTTTCTTAATTATTTTCCACTTGAAAATTTTTCCTAGCATTAATTGTAGGTCTGCTAACCTGACTCTAATCATTTTTAATTTATCAGTTTTAAGTAATTCCTGTCAAATATAATACCCAGCGGTAATGGAAAATTTTCTGTGTAAAATTGAAAATTAAAGAAAAAGGGGTGTATCCTTCATAATTGTAAGGAATTTTTTAAAGAAAGAGGACACACCCATGGAAGTAGAACTCACTGACCTAAGTTTAACAGATTTATGGAAGGAATATTAAAGGAGTTTTAAGGATTTCTGGCAATTAAGTGATGAAGGGATTAAGGGCATGAGGGTTAGGAAAAGATAAAATTGCCACCTCGTAGGTGTAAGATAAGCAGGCAGGAGGCGACAAAGGCATGGAAGAAATGGCATTGAGTTAAAGAAGAGTTTATCCCTAGGCAGCAAGATGCAAGGAAATAAGAATACGGACAAGACCAAGGAGTTGCTTTAACAATACAGCGAGCATAGAGAGGATACCCTCAGCAGTAATTAGCCTATTAAATGAACATCGGAGGATAAAACCCTTAAATGAATTTACACAGAAGTATTGACATTACCCTATTTTCTGCATTTCAGTTTATAGAGGTCAGATGTGATAGAATATAATTACCTGCTGATTGAGTCTTAAGTGCTTTTTCTGGAGAGGTGCCGGAGCGGTTGAACGGGGCGGTCTCGAAAACCGCTATTCCGCTAAAAACGGAATCGTGGGTTCGAATCCCACCCTCTCCGCCATAAATCAGGCAATTCCATATCAACTCTTTTCAGTTTTATTCAGTGTGCTCCATGTATCAGTACGGGCAGGCATCTCACGCAGACTATCTTCTGCACCCCTTCATGATAGCACGGTAGATATACCCTCAAAGGGTCATCGGTTCCACAGACAAAGCATTTAAGTTCCATTTATTCCTCCAGTGAGTTTATTTCATCCACTATCTTCTGAGGATCAAGATTATGCATCATGGCTCCAAAGGATATTGACTCAAGATTTATTCCCGGACAGGTAAAGCAGCCATTTCCAAAATACTTCTCTATCACCTTTCTTGCACCAGGAATATCCCTTATCACATCTCCAATAATTGAGTCTTTTGTAACCTTTTTCTTTTCTGCAACCATACTGACCTCCTTTTCAAGGATTTTATTTTACTTTATACCTTTAAAGTACAGACTTGCCATGATGCAAATCATATCCCCTGGTATGTTATAATTTTGAAGGCTTAGCCTGAAAAAGAATATAGTAAAAAGGAGAAAAGATGAAAAGACTTATTATTATAAGCATAATTCTTTTGTTAGCAATTGCAGGATGCGGAGAGAAAAAATCATCCGGTCCTGTTGTGGCTAAAGTAAATGACACAGCTATTACAAAGGAAGATGTTATGAGAAAACTGGATACCCTTCCGCCCTATGCCCAGCAGTTCTTCCAGGGACCCCAGGGCATGAAGAGACTTGTCGATGAGCTTGTAAAGACAGAGGTTCTATATGCTGAGGCTAAGAAGAAGGGTTATGACAGAGACAAGGAGTATAGAGACCAGGTTGAGGAATTTAAAAAGCAATACCAGAGGGAGCTCGAAAGACTCCAGAAAGAATATAAATCCAGGGTAGAAGAATTCCAGAAAATCGCAGCCATCAGACTTCTTCTGAAAAAGGAATTACCTCAGAATGTGGAAATCACTGATAAGGAGATAAGAGACTTTTATGAAAGGAACAAAAACAATCTCAGAGAAGGTGGAAAGATCGTTGAGTTTGATGCTGTAAAAGACAGGATCAGAGAATCACTTATTGAAAACAAACAGGCAGAGGTATTTAATAAATATGTGGAAGAATTACAGAAGAAATATACTATCACTATAAATGATAAAGAACTTGAAACCCTCTCTGCCCCAAAAGGGGAAGGGCACAAAATTAATTAGTCTTTGGAATCCTGTAAGAACAATAACGACCGCCTTCTGACACGCACTGAAGGCGGTCAACGCCTGTGCCGAATAAATCCCTGTAAAGTTCGAGCTCGTATTTACAGACTTCTCTGTAATGACTCGATACAGCTGATATAGGACAGTTAAATTGAATCAGATCCACATCATGAAGCCTTTCCTGTGTTTCTAAAATATAGCCCTGCTCTTTAAGAGAATCAAGAAAGAGAGAAAGCCTTGTCTTAAAATTCTTTACATTGCCAAGAATTGAGGAAAAGTGTTTAAAAAGTCTGTCCTTTCTTTTTTTAAAAAGCCTGTCTATATGCTCTCTTCCACCGTCATCTTCAATCTCTTTAAATACCTCGAGGATAAAATTTTTATAGTTATTCGGAAAAAGTTCCTCTGCTTTATTTGTAAGGCTGTATATATACCCTGGCCTACCCACACCCTTTTTTCTCATCCTGTAAGAAACAAAACCATTCCGCTCAAGACTAAGTATATGCTGCCTTATTCCAATGGGGGTTATGTTCAGGGCATTGCTCATCTCCTCTATGGACATCTCTCCATTTTTCTTGAGAAGAAGAAGAAGCTTCCAGACTGTGGAATTTTCGAACCTCTCAAGCATAAAAAAGCATACCATATTTTGCATATGGTGTAAATACCCCCTTAAGTGTTATAATTTTAATTATGAAAAGGATATTAATGAAAGGTAATGAGGCCTGTGCTGAGGCAGCTATACAGGCTGGATGCAGATTTTACGCAGGTTATCCAATAACTCCACAGAATGAAATTCCAGAATATATGTCCTGGAGAATGCCGGAGGTTGGCGGTGTATTCATACAGGCAGAAAGTGAGATTGCAGCAATAAACATGGTTTATGGCGCTTCAGCTGGCGGTGCCAGAGCCATGACATCTTCTTCAAGTCCTGGAATAAGCCTCAAGCAGGAAGGCATATCTTTTCTTGCAGGTGCTGAACTTCCTGCTGTAATAGTGAATATGCAGAGGGGTGGTCCTGGTCTAGGAAACATCTCAGGAAGCCAGGCTGATTATTTTCAGGCTGTAAAGGGTGGTGGCCACGGTGATTACAGGATGCTCGTTTTTGCTCCCTACAGTGTACAGGAACTCTGGGATCTCACCATGCTTGCCTTTGATAAGGCAGATGAATACAGAAACCCCGTAATGATTTTGGGAGATGGTGTGGTAGGACAGATGATGGAGCCAATGTACCAGAAACCTTATATACCTCAGGAAAATCTTCCAGCCAAAACATGGGCAGTTAGCGGAGCTAAAGATAAAAAACCAAATGTTATAAAGTCTCTATATATGGGTGAAGGAGAGCTTGAAAGACGAAATTATATCCTCCAGGCAAAATATAAAAGAATGAAAGAAAAAGAAGTAAGATTTGAAGAATTCATGACAGAGGATGCAGACATTCTCCTTGTAGCCTTTGGTATTGCTGCAAGGGTCTCTATCTCTGCAATAAGAGAATTGAGAAGATCAGGTATTAAAGCAGGGCTTCTAAGACCCATAACGCTATGGCCCTTTCCAGATAATAGATTGAAGGAACTCTCAAAGAAAATTAGAAAATTCCTTGTTGTAGAATTAAATTCTGGACAGATGGTTGAGGATGTGAGGCTTTCTGTATGTGATAGCGAAGTACATTTTTTTGGAAAACCCGGAGGAGCACTGATATCTCCAGAGGAAGTAAAGAATAAAGTTCGTGATATAGTAGAAAAAAGCGGAGTAATTTCCATTCCATGAAAATAACCCTTATCTCTCCACCCTTTGGAAGGGGTGGACAGAAATCAAAAGGACTTCCTATAGCACCACCTGTCCTTGAATACCTTACAGGGCTTACATATAAAGTCAGGCCTGATATAGAAGTTGAATTGATTGATGCAAACAAAGAGTCCTTCAATCCCGAAGAGATAGACTCTAACCTTATAGGATTTACGGTTCTTACGCCTCAGGCACCCTGGGTATACAGAATGGCTGATAGATTGAGAAGCCTCGGCAAAAAGGTAGTTCTTGGTGGTATTCACGTTACAGCCCTTCCAGAAGAGGCAAAGCCCCATGCAGATGCCATAGTCCTTGGAGAGGCAGAAAATATCTGGGAAGAACTATTAAAGGATGCTGAAAATAATACCTTAAAACCGATTTATGATGGAGGCTATCCTGAACTTAAGGGTCTTCCAAAACCTGTCACCAATCTCTGGAAAACAAGATATGTATACGGCTATTTCCAGACCTCAAGAGGCTGCCCTCACAGATGCACCTTCTGCTCTGTCCATAAGTTTTTTGGAGGTAAAGTAAGAGTACGGCCAATCGATGAAGTGATCGAAGAGGTTGCCCAGAGTAAATGGAGACTTTTCTGGGGTATTGATGACAACATATGGGGAGTTAATATCTCCCACACCATTGAGCTTTACAGAGAAATGTCAAAGAGCGTAAAGGGTAAATGGTGGTTTGGCTCTGGAGATCTTGTATCAGTGGAGCACCCAAGATCAGATGAACTTTTAAAATATGCCAGGGATGCTGGTCTTACTGCTGTACTTGTTGGGTGGGAATCAAATAATCTAAAAAGTCTTGAGGAATACAGGGCAACCTCAAAACAGGCAAAGCGAAGAAGGGATGCAATAAAGAAAATTCGTGATCATGGTATAGAGGTTATGCTTTTTATAATGGTTGGTGGAAGGCAGGATATAAGGGAAGACTTTGAGGGAATACTGAAACTCTGCGATGAACTTAAGGTATCTGCTCACCCCGTTATGACAACCCCATTCCCCGGGACAGACCTTTATGAAGCGTATAAAGAACATCTCATACCAGGAATTGAATGGGACTTTTTTGATGGAAATCATGCCGTCTATGAACATCCCACGATGAGCCCTGAAGAGAGGGAAGAACTACTAATTGATCTTAGGGCAAAGCTCTTTACATTACCAAAAATTATTTCAAGGATATTCCAGATATCATGGAAAGGTTTTCCTATGAGTCATATAACATCATGGATGATCCAGTATCCTCAGGGAAGGGCATTCAGACAGTATGCAAAGGAAAGAAAAAAGCAGAATATTTTATAATTAATCTTATGAGTCCTGAACTCGGTATATTGATTATGCTCAATAATTATTTTCATGATGTGGCAACAGCGCTCCTTGCTGCAAGCGGAGTTACTATGTGGATTGTTGTAAAAAGATATGAAAAACACAAAAACCCAGAGGTCTACACCTATTTTCTTGATCTTTATAAAGGCATAACAGGTCTTGCAAAATTTGCCCTTTATTGGATACTCATTGGTGGAGTTCCAAGGACAGTTTTTTATAAAGACTTTGAATGGGCAAATGCAGCTGGAAAAGGTCAGATCCCTGCTTTAATAGTAAAACACATCCTCGCCTTCCTATTTGTGGGAACAGGTGCTTATTTCTGGATAAAATTAAGTAAAAAGATAAAAAATCTTAAAACCGAAAATTAAGTCAAGATCAAGCAATTTTTAACTAAATCAGACTAAAGTCCTAATTCTTCTGGAATTCCTATCCTTCCAAGCACAGCACTTGTAGCAGCAATGGCCGGATTACTTAAATAAACTTCACTTTCTGGATGCCCCATCCTTCCAACAAAATTCCTGTTTGTCGTTGCAATTGCCCTCTCACCTTTTGCAAGAATTCCCATATGACCCCCAAGACATGGTCCACATGTAGGTGTTGATACCACTGCCTCAGCATCAATAAAGATATCAATAAGTCCTTCCTTCATGGCCTCTTTGTAAATCTGCTGGGTTGCCGGAATAACTATCATCCTCACATCGGGATGGACCTTCCTTCCCTTCATGATCATTGCAGCCTCCCTTAGGTCTTCGAGCCTTCCATTCGTACATGAACCAATAACAACCTGGTCAATCCTGATGTGGCCGAGCTCCCTGGCAGGTCTTACATTTGATGGTAGATGAGGACAGGCAACAAGAGGCTCTATCTTTGATGCATCGTAATCCCTTATTTCCACATAATATGCATCAGGATCGGAGTTATAAAATTTATAAGGCCTCTTTGCCCTCGGTTTAACATACTCCTCTGTGATCCTGTCAGGAACAATGATGCCGGTTTTTGCACCGGCCTCTATAGCCATGTTGCACATGGTGAGCCTTCCATACATAGGAAGGTTTCTTATAGTCTCTCCCTCGAATTCCATTGCCCTGTAAAGGGCACCATCCACACCAATATCTCCTATCACATGGAGTATTAGGTCCTTTCCGCCAACCCATTTTTTCAGGCCACCATAAAAAATAAATTTCATTGACTCAGGTACCTTGAACCAGCACTCACCTGTTGCCATTGCAGCAGCCACATCAGTTGAACCCACACCTGTTGCAAAAGCTCCAAGGGCTCCATAGGTGCATGTATGGCTGTCAGCACCAATTACCAGATCACCTGGTACAACAAGTCCCTGCTCAGGAAGAAGGGCATGCTCTATTCCCATCCTTCCAACCTCAAAATAAAGGCCAAGTTTATATTGTTTTGAAAAATCTCTTAGAAGCTTACATTGTTCTGCTGCCTTTATATCCTTTTGGGGAGTAAAGTGATCGGGTATGAAGGCAATCCTGTTAGGGTCAAAGACTTCCTTTGCACCGATCTTTTCAAACTCCTTTATTGCAATGGGCGCAGTAATATCATTGGCAAGGATAAGGTCAATCTTTGCATAAATCAGGTCTCCAGGATAGACCCTTTCCTTTCCACAGTGTGCAGCAAGTATCTTTTCTGAAATAGTCATTCCAGACATACAGAGATTATTATAACTTAACTTATAAAATTTTTGTGAAATCTATATAGTGAGATATTTTTTTCTTCATCAGAAAAATTTAAATAACCTCAAATCTGTTAAAATTAATCTATGAAAGGACTACAGGACCTTCAGGTTACCAGTACTGGAAAACTCGATGAAATCCTCTTTAAACAAGAGCTCACGGAGGATATGGCCCTTTTGATAGCAGAAAACAGAAATACCCCTCCAGAATCTCTTGAACTGCTTGCACGGTCTGTAAGGTTTAAAGACAGCTATAGAATTAAACTTGCTCTCTGTAAAAATCCAAAGACTCCTCAAAGAATAGTACTTTCATTATTAAAATTCCTGAGGCTCTTTGACCTTGCAGATTTAACCAGGAATCCAAATATTCATATAAACATCAAGCAGAAGGTGGAGCAGTTAATAAAGGAAAAGATTCCAGCCCTTCCCATCGGAAATCGTATAACCCTTGCAAAGCGCTCAAGCAGTACAGTAGTACTTGCCATACTTGAGAAGGCAAAAGGTGGAAGAGAGGTATCAGTACTCATTAATACCTGCCTTGAAAATCCATTTTTAAAGGAAGGAGATATCCTCAAATTGATTAACAGTGAAATTACCCCTCCAGAGGTTATAAAATCTATTGCTGTCCATCCGAGATGGTCTTTCAGGTATTCTGTAAGGTATGCACTTATAAGAAATTTCTATACACCTCTTCATATTGTGGTAGAATTCTTAAAGGACATGAAACTTCAAGACCTTGAAGACCTCTATAAAGATGAGGTAGTTCCATCATCTACAAAACCCTTTATTTACAGGGAACTAACAGAAAGATGGCAGGAAGAAGAACAATAATATGGCAATAATTCATCCCACTAGGACAAATCTCCTTATTCTCAGGGAAAAGGCAACCTCTGTGAGAAACAGTATATCAATACTTAAGGCAAGGCGCCAGGCTCTTATGAGGGAATTCCTTGAGACAGCCATACCACTTTTAAGGTCAAGAGAAGAAATAAGAAAGACCTATGGAGATGCCATAGCACAGCTTTCCCTTAGCAAAGGACATGAAGGTCAGGAGGTTATAAATTCAATTTCCCTTATAACAGACAAAACCATTTCTGTAGAGCTAAAGGAAAAAAGCCTCTGGGGTTTGAAATACAAGGAGTTATCCTATGCAGAGTCTCCCCTTAAGATGCCCGAGGACAGACCCTATGACCATTTTTCGCTGACAGACCACCTTGAGCATTCTGTTGAGGGTTTTGAAAAGATTGTTGAAGCAATACTTGAGATAGCAAATTTTGAGAGCAAGACAAAAAGACTTGGAGAAGAGATCCTCAAGACAACAAGAAGGATAAGGGTCCTTGAGGAAAGGATATTGCCTGATTTAAATAAAAAAATAAGAGAGATTGAGAATTATATAGCTGAAAGAGAACGTGAGGCCTTTTACCGTCTCAAACTGTTTAAAGGTTTAGCGTAAAATAGTGTGGTATATCAGATATTCTTGAAAGTAAACTGGAATATCAGAGAATTGATTTCATAGCAAGATATAGTCTTTACCTTTCCAACGAGGAGAAGAAAGATACATGAACTTTCAGGGCTCATTTAAAAATAGCTTAGGCTCATAAAAAGGTCGGGATGACGGGTGTTATCCTTGCAGGAGGTTTAAACAGAAGATACCCTGGTCTTCCCAAGGGTCTCATAGAATTTAAGGGAAAGAGATTGATTGAACGGGTAAGGGATTCCCTCCTTACTCTTGAAAGATTAATAATAATCACCAATACTCCAGAAGCCTATTTTTATCTAGGCATTCCTCTTTATGGAGATCTTTATGATTTCAGGTGTCCACTTACAGGTATATATACAGCACTTCTTAACTCAGAAGGTCCGATTCTCATAAGTGCCTGTGATATGCCCTTTATAAATCCTGATATTGTAAGATTGATAAAGGATGAAGGAGCTCTGAGGTTGAAGACCCACGAGGCTGTCATACCAGTTTTTAATAGCAAACCTCAGCCCCTTCTTGGTGTTTATTCTGAGGCGCTAATACCTGTGGTCAAGAAATGGATCGAAATTAAAAGATGCAAAATGACAGAATTCCTTGAAGGACTCACGGTTTTTTATATTGAGGAACAGAGGTTGAGAGAGATCGATCCCCTGGGTCTTTCCTTCATAAATATCAACAGGCCTGAAGACATACTAACGGCAGAAGCCTTTGACTCTTCTAATGGTGTATAATTAATAAAATCCTAAAAGGAGGTATCAAGAATGTTTGGTCTTGGAATGCAGGAGCTGATAATAGTCCTTATAATTGTGCTGGTACTTTTTGGAGCATCGAGGCTGCCTGAGCTTGGAAAGGGTATAGGTCAGGCTATAAGGAATTTCAAAAAAGGAATGTCCGAGCCCGAAGAGATTGATGTCACACCCAAAAAACCTGTAGAACAGCCCAAAGAGGAAAAGAAGACGGGTGAATAGGCATCTAAAGGTTTTTATTGACCTTAATGCTATAAAAAATAATCTTAAGATAATCCGTCAGAGACTGACCCTCGGAACAGGTATTATAGGAGTTGTAAAGGCTGATGCCTACGGTCATGGAGCCCTAGAGGTAGCGAAGACCCTTGAGAATTCAGGTATTGAGATGCTTGCCACAGCCTATCTTGAGGAAGCAATATACCTCAGAGAAGGTGGTATAAAGGTCCCCATACTAGTACTCTTTGAAGAGCCTGATCCTCAGAAATTTTTAAGATACGACCTCAGGGCAGTAATACATAACAGAAAAACCCTCGAAACACTATCAAAGATAATGAGCTCCTCCTCTCCCACCCTTTCGGTCCATATAAAGATAGATACAGGAATGGGAAGACTCGGGTTCTTGCCAGATGAAATACCCTACCTGTTAAAGAAAATTGGAGATATAAAATCTATTAAAATAGAAGGAGTAATGAGCCACTTCAGTGAGGCTGAGCTCAGAAACAAAGAGTCAGTCATACAGCAGATTGAGAGATTTAAAGTGTCAAAATCTGAAATTGAGGATTTTGTGAAAAAAGAGGGGCAAAAAGCACCGATCTTCCACATAGCTAACAGTGCTGCAATATTCACCACTAATGAAGCCCACTTCTCGTCTGTAAGACCTGGACTTTCACTTTACGGTTACCTGCCAGGTGAACTTTCCTCTGAGGAACTCTTACCGGCAATGAAGGTAACGACAGAACTGCTTGCCATCAGAGAAGTACCCTCTGGAACTCCAATAAGTTATGGTGGAACCTTTATTACCAGAAGAAAGAGTATTATAGGTATTATCTCTGCAGGATATGCAGATGGTCTGATGAGGAATCTTTCAAACAAAGGATATGTAATTTACATGGGAAAGAGGGTTCCGATTATAGGACGGATATGCATGGATCTGACCATGATTGACCTCACAGATATAATCAGGGTTGAAGAAAAGGAAAACAATGAAGTGACAATCCTGGGCTCCCAGGGCATGGAAAAGATAACAGCAAAGGACATTGCCTCATGGGCAGGAACTATACCCTATGAGGTGCTCACAACCTTTGGGGGTCTTGGTAAAAAGGAATTTATAAACGGAGATAATAAATTTGTCAGCTAAAAGCTATATTGAAAAACTCGGTAGATTCGTCTCCCTCTTCATAATAGAGGCAGGAGGCATTGTCCTTTTTGCCATAAGAACCCTGAGACAGCTCTTTACCCTTCCTTTTGATACAAAGCTCATTGTTCTACAGATGCTTTCAATAGGTGTGAGATCCCTGCCTGTGGTATTCATAACCTCCATATTTACTGGAATGGTCTTTGCACTCCAGACCTATACTGGATTCAAGAGATTCGGTGCAGAATCCATGGTCGGCTCTGTTGTTGCACTATCAATGACCAGGGAGCTCGGTCCTGTGCTTACAGGATTGATTGTTACAGGAAGGGCTGGTGCTGCTATTGCAGCGGAGATTGGCACAATGAGGGTAACAGAGCAGATAGATGCCCTTGAAACCCTTGCCACAAATCCCCTTAAATATCTGGTTATACCAAGATTCCTTGCTGGATTATTCATGCTACCAGCCCTTACAGCTCTTTCAGATATTATCGGAATAAATGGTGGATTTATAGTAAGTACCGGTATATATAAGATGAGCTCAAGTCTTTACTGGAGGAAGGTCTGGGAACATCTTGAGCTTGGAGATTTTTACAACGGTCTTATAAAGGCAGCATTTTTTGGCGCATCCATGGCAATCATCTGCTGCTATAAAGGTTTTTATACTAAGGGAGGTGCTGAGGGAGTGGGGAAGGCAACAACCCAGGCTGTAGTTCTTGCATCAATGACAATACTTGTTAGTGACTATTTCCTTTCAGCCTGGCTATTTTAAGATGCGAGGTAAGGCTTGATAGAGATAAAAGAACTTTATAAATCCTTTGGGCCCAAGGAAGTTCTTAAAGGAGTAAATCTCACCATCGAAAAGGGTGAGAGTATGGTGATAATAGGGGGCAGTGGATCTGGCAAAAGTGTACTTCTTAAACATATAATAGGATTGCTCAGGCCTGACACAGGCTCTATTTTCATAGAAGGTCTTGATGTGACTAAGCTGAATGAAAAGGATCTTTATAAGGTGAGGAAGAAATTTGGCATGCTCTTTCAGGGAGCAGCACTCTTTGACTCCCTCAGGGTATGGGAGAATGTGAGTTTTTTCCTTATAAGACACAGACGCATAAGCGAAAAAAGGGCAAGGGAGATAGCCATTGAAAAATTAAGACTTGTCGGTCTTGTTGGTGTAGAGGACCTCATGCCTGCAGAACTCTCAGGAGGTATGCGTAAAAGGGTGGGTCTTGCAAGGGCAATTGCCCATGACCCTGAGATACTTCTCTATGATGAACCCACAACAGGCCTTGACCCCATAATGGCAGATGCAATAAATGACCTGATAGTTGACCTTAAAAATAAGTTGAATGTCACATCAGTAGCAATTACCCATGATATGAACAGTGCTTACAAGATAGCTGACAGGATAGCAATGCTCTATGAAGGAAAGATCATAGAGGTAGGCACTCCTTATGAGATAAAGAACACATCAAATCCTGTTGTAAGACAGTTCATAACAGGAAGTGCAAAAGGACCTATAAAGATAGAGGGAGTTACTGATGGATAAATCTGCTGAATTCAAGGTAGGGGTCTTCACTTTAATTGTCCTTCTTGTAATTGCCTTTTTTACTTTCAGGATAGGTGGATTTGACTGGCTTTATAAAAAAAGGGAATACACGCTCTATGTGTATTTCAGAAATATTGGAAATCTTGATGATAAATCCCAAGTAAGGATTGCTGGTGTTACTGTTGGAAAAATAAATAAAATAGAACTCTCGGACAACATGGCAAAGATCACTATTGGTATCCATGAGGGAATAAAAATTCCTGCTGATTCTGTAGCCACAATAAGGTCAACAGGACTCCTTGGAGATAGATATCTTGAGATAAGACCTGGAAGAGATCAGGTTTATCTCAGAGAGGGTGATACAGTAAGAAATGTAGAAGAGATGGCTGATATGGATGAGATGCTGAGGAAACTTTCAAATGTCTCAGAAAATGTTGACAAACTAATCTCCTCAGCGAACGAAGTCTTTGGAAGTGAGGAATCAAAAGAGGCATTGAAAGAATCTATAATAAATCTGAGAGATATAACTGCCAGTCTCAGGGATGCCATATCAAGAAATGACAGAAGGCTTGAACAGCTTATGGCAAAACTTGAAGACCTTGCAGATTCCTTAAAGGGCATGATCGATGAAAACCGGGAACCCCTTAAAAGAACTATTGCAAAGGCACCAGAGGTTGTTGAAGATCTCAAGAATACAACCAGTGAACTTAAATCAATGATAGAAGAAAACAGGGCCAATATCAGAGCAACAACAGAACAGATGAGCAAAATAACAACAGATATTCAGGAAGGAAAGGGTACACTAGGCAAACTCATGAAGGACGAAAGACTCTATGAAAGCCTGAATAAGGCAGCTGAAGGTGTAAACCGGACAATAACAAGAATAGAAAGGTTCCGTACTTTCATAACCTTTCAGGGAGATTATCTCTTTGAACCGAAAGATACAAAGGGATATTTTAATATAACCCTCCAGCCGACTCCTGAAAAATACTATATCCTCGGTATAGTGAGCGACCCTATAGGAAAGGTTACAACCACAGAGACAGTAACAAGAACAGATGGCACGACAGTAGTAACAAAAAAAGAGGAGATAGAAAAGAAGATAGAATTTACTGCCCAGTTTGGTAGGAGATTCAAGAACACTGCCCTCAGGTTTGGACTTACAGAAAGCACCTTTGGAGTGGGAATAGACCAGTTCTTCATGGACGACAGGCTCAGGCTTTCAGTGGATGCCTGGGACTTTGGTGGAGATGAGGCAGGAGCAAAATCTCCCCATGTTAGGACAGCTGCTGAATATGTTATATTTAAAAACTTCTTCCTCACAGCAGGATATGACAATATATTTAACTCCCGCTGGAGGGGACCTTTTATTGGTGGTGGTGTAAGATTTGAGGATGAGGACTTTAAGTATATCTTTGGCACAGTGCCAAAGGTGCCTCAGTAAAAGTAATACCTGAAGTGATTTTAGAATCACTCTTCAGGTTGGTAAAGGAAGGTCATAGATGACAGCAAAAAAAAACATAGATATCGGCAGACTCTTACTCGAAGAAGGGCTTATCTCCAGTGATACTCTCACAAGGGCACTTGAGCTCCAGACAGAGGCTCCTGATAAAAAAATCGGAGAGATACTGGTAGAGATAGGAGTTCCAGAAGAGTTCGTTCTTCAGGGGCTTTCAAAAAAACTGGGGCTTGCTTATGTGGACAGGACCTCTTTTCCTGAAACCCTGCCTGTTGAGCTATCCTTTGAATTCATGAAAAACTGCCTTATCCTGCCCTTGAGATTTGAGAATGGAAGATTGCAGGTCGCTATGGCAGATCCCGAAGATAAAGAGGTTATAGATAATCTAAAGGCATCCCTGGGATGTGCTGTAGAACCCTTTATTGCAAGCAAAAATTCTATTATTGAGCATCTTGAAAGACTCTCAAAGATAAAAGAGTCAACAGTAAGTGAGATAATGGTAAATATGGAAGAGATAGCTGAAGAAATACCGGAAGAACTTAATCATCTTAAAGGAATGGCACAGGAAAAGGGTGTAATAAGACTTGTTGATCTGCTCATAGAAAAAGCGGTCAATGAAAGAGCAAGTGACATTCATATTGAACCTGAAGAAACTCGACTAAGGGTTCGTTACAGGATAGATGGGATCCTCTATGACAGGGAATTCCTTCCAAGGAAGATGCAGCCAGCAATAACATCAAGGATAAAGCTCCTGAGCCAGATGAACATTGCCGAGAGAAGGCTCCCCCAGGACGGAAGAATAAAGGGCACTTATGGAGGAAGACCCATTGATATCAGGGTATCCACAATCCCTACTGTATATGGTGAAAGTATAGTTATGAGACTCCTTGATAAGGAGACAGCGTTCCTGACCCTTGAAGAGCTCGGAATGGATCCAGAGACACTTAAAAAATATGAATCTCTTATCCAGAGACCCTATGGCATGATACTCATAACAGGTCCAACTGGAAGCGGTAAGACCACTACACTCTATGCCTCCCTTGACAGGATAAATTCTCCTGACAAGAAGATAATCACTATAGAAGAACCTGTTGAGTACCTTATGAAGGGAATAAATCAGATACAGGTCAAACCAAAGATAGGGCTCACCTTTGCAAGTGGTCTTAGACACATAGTTAGGCAGGACCCTGATGTAATTATGGTCGGAGAGATAAGAGACCTGGAGACAGCAGGCATTGCAATCCATGCAGCCCTCACAGGCCATCTAATCTTCAGCACACTGCACACAAATGATGCACCTGGAGCAATGACAAGACTGATGGACATGGGCGTTGAGAACTATCTTGTATCCTCGACCCTAATAGGCGTTGTTGCCCAGAGGCTTGTAAGAAGGATATGTACTTCCTGCAGGGTAGAATACCGTGTGCCGGAGGAGCTGAAGAAGGAGCTCAGAATAAATCAGGATATCCTCTGGAGAGGTACAGGATGTGAAAAGTGCTCAAACACAGGTTACAGAGGAAGAATAGGCATATTTGAACTCCTTGTAGTTAATGATGAAATAAGAAATATGATCATGGCAAAGGCAACCTCAAGGGAAATGAGGGAAAAGGCCATAAGCCTTGGAATGAAGACCCTGAGACAGGATGGAATTGAAAAGGTAACAAAGGGTATAACAACAGCAGAGGAGGTCCTCAGGGTAACTCAGCAGGACATAGAGTGAAATGGTTAATTATATAAGAAAGGAAAATGGCATTGTCCTTGTGGTGGTTCTTTTTGTAATAATAATACTTATTATCCTTGGCCTCAATCTTTCATATTCCACAAGATTCGGCCTGATGAGTACGAAGAACATGAAGGAGGGCACATCTCTACGTTATGCAATGCTTGGAGCCTTCAGTGAAGCGTTAGCCTATATTGCCAGTGATAAAGATCCTGCTGTGGACTATGTGGATGAAAAGGGCATTCTCCACATTGATGACAGAGAACCTTTCCCGCAGCAAAAGGAATATAATGGTATTAAATTAGATGTAATAATAACAGATGAAGAAGGCAGGCTTAATATCAATATGCTAAATGACCAGCAACTCAGAAGTCTTCTTAAATATGCCGGTGTTCCCGATGACAGGTTACAGATAATAATAGACTCCCTAAGGGACTGGATAGATCCTGATGACCTTCACAGACTCTCAGGAGCGGAGAAGGAATATTATGAAAATCTTGAAATACCCTACAGACCTAAAAACCAGGTATTAAGTGTACCTGAAGAACTACTTCTTATAAGAGAATTTAAAAAAGATTATTTTTACGGTTCAGAAGAAAATAGAGGGATAAAGGACTTTATAACCACCTTCAGTGGCGGAAGATTAAATATAAATACTGTGTCCAGAGAACTTATGGAGGTCCTAGGACTCGGAAGGATAGATTCAGATACTATAATATTTCAGAGAAATAGCCTGAGAGGTTACAGGTCCATACCACCACACCTAACGGCACTCTTCAGGGCAACATCATCAAATGTATTCAGAATAGAGATAACACAAAAGGACTCAGGCGAAAAGATCGTTGCAGTTATTCAGAGAATCCCTGCAAAATCAGGTTATATGATAAAAACACTTTACTGGAATGAAAAGAGGATATGAACATCCTTTCTCTTGACATAAGGCAGAATGAGATTAATTACGCAATTTACAGAAAAACCTTTTCTCCCCTTTATTTTATTACAGGCAATCCATTCGCTTTTCCATTGTTTATCAAAGAAATTAAAAGAGGAAACACCAGATGGGAAGACCTTCCATCAATAATTGAAGGTCTTAAAAAAGAACCTTTAGACTGCATGATCCTCGGCCTACCTTTTTATAAATTCAATCACCACATCATTGACCTCCCTTTAAGATCAGAAAAGGAGATAAAAACAGCCCTAGCCTTTGAACTGGAAAAAAAGCTTCCCCTTCCTGTTGACCAGTATTTATACAATTTTACTTTTCTTAAAAAAACAGGGCAAGGCTCTACCCTTCTCTGCCTCTCTATAAGGAAGGAGCATCTTCTCAACATAATAGAGCCACTCAGAAACACAGCGATTCCAGTGGCAGGTATATCTTGTACCTTTACAACAGAGATAATCCACATAGCAAGGAAAAACAGAGGCAGGTTAATAATGGCACAGCAGGATGGAGAATATATATACCTTGCCTGTCTTCTTGATTCAGAAATAAAGGCCCTGAGACTCATAAGAAGAGATGAAGAAATAGAATATCCCTTTGGTTTCCAGGACCCTTCAATACCGGCATATCTTCTCAGATCTCCAAATATTAAACCTTCAGGTCTTTCAGAAGAACGAGATGAGAGATTAAAACACTATCAGACAATAGAGTTGAACCCCACAGAATTAATCATAAAAACACCAAAGCATCTCCAGTTTATTCCTGATGATCTCGCTATGCCTTTCAGGGACATACGGCTTAAGGTTGCTGGCGCTATTTCAGGTACAGCTGTAATAATATTCCTGCTCACAGACCTTTTAGCCCTATATAAAGAAAAAAGGGCATATGAACATTTTACAAACCTTGTAAGTGAAATTAAAGAGCTTAGAAGCACTGGCCCTCTTGAAGAACGGTCACTTCTTATTAACAGATATTCACAGCTTAAAACAGATACATTCAATATTCTCTCAGCACTCAGAAGAACATTACCCCGGGGAACAATCCTGAGCTCTGTAAACATAGATATCCAGAACAGATTACTTGAAATAGAAGGAAGGAGCTCAAGCTCTTCTTCTGTGCTTCAGGCCCTTGAAAGCTCCGGTTTTTTTAAAAATATCTCCTATTCAGGGGCAATAACAGTTAAAGAAGGAAAAGAGGTCTTCAGGTTCAGGATGGAGATAAAATGAGAAGGAATATACTCTTTTTACTGCTGGGAGCAACCATAGTATTGATACTTCACAATTACATTGAAGACAGAAGACAGGAGCTTCAAGAAGAGATATTTAAAATTCAGAAAAGGCTCACCAGAGCTGCTGAACGACAGTCCTCAGCTGAAACAGAAAAAAATAATGTTCAAAGAACTAGACTTTTTGATGCTTCCTCCTCAACTCGAGCTCTATCGGAGCTCCAGGCATTTATAACAGATACAGCAAAGGCATCAGGAATAGAAATCCTTTCAGTGAGACCGAGTCCTGTGATAAAGTATACCTACCATGAAGGAGTGGTTCTTTACCTGGAGGCAAAGGGCGATGCTCAGGATATTGAGAAATTCCTTGAAAGAATCCATTCAGCTCAAAGGGCTTTTTTTATTACAAAACTCATACTTAACCACGCCTCATCAGAGAATCCAGGAGAACTGAAACTAACAATGGAGATAGCTGGGTTGAGGACTCTATGAAAAATTTAAGGACATGGCTTGTGCTATCGGGTTTTATTCTTCTTGCCATCAGCCTTGAGCGATTTTACAGGCAAGCAATCTCTTACGATCCTTTAATAGCAGCACCTGGCTTAGAGAGAACAACCAGTAATGCTCAAGTTATCCAAAACACAGAGAAAGATAAACCTAAGCCAGAAAAAGGTATTCTCATAAACCTTTTTGGTATAGAAGAGATAAGGATGCCGGAGAAGCCCCTCACCACAGTAGCTCCACCTCCGCCTCCACCTCCCGAACCACCCCCTCAGATTATACTTAAAGGGGTTATACTTGAACCTGATGGTAGATACAGAGCATACATAGAAATCGACGGCAGAAAGATACTCTCTCTGAGAGCAGGTGAAGGTGTTGACAATATAACCATTACTGATATAAAAGAAAGGAGTGTAAGCCTCAGATGGAAAGACCAGTCAATGGAATTGTCCATAGAACCAAAAAGACGCTGAGCCTTCTAATCACAGCTTTTCTTCTGCTAAACGCCTGTGCAAAAAGACAGGAGATAAGACCACCTGAGCCCCCTCTCCTTAAGGAAGAGCTCATCCTTCCAGAGCCACCCCAGCAAAAACAGCAAGAGGTGGTAGAGATAAAAAAACCGGAACCACCGATAACTATTGAGAAAAAAGCAGAGGAAAAATACATCGTTCTGAATTTTAATAATGCAAGCATAGAAACAGTCATTGCCACCATAGGTGAATTGCTGAATCTGAACTATGTCCTTACGCCAGGTATTTCCGGAAGGGTAACAATACAGTCCTATAAAAAATTTCCAGTGAGTGACCTAATGCAGATATTCCAGACCATCCTTGAAATGAATGGACTAACAGCTGTCAAGGATGGTCCTCTCTACAGGATAGTGCCCATAGATACAGCAAAACAACAACCCCTGCCGGTTGAGCTTGGAAAGAAACTCGTCATAGACCATGGATTTATAACACAGATTATACCCCTTGAGAACATAAAGGCATCTGATGCAGCAAACACCCTAAGGGGCCTTCTACCAAGGGGTGCAGACCTCATAATCTATGAACCATCAAACTTATTAATCCTGACAGCACCTCCCCATGCAATTGTTAAGTTCATGAAGATCATTGAAGCGCTTGACATACCAGTGGGTGACAGGGAGGGTATCAAAACCTTTGTCTATTATGTTGAAAATGGAGAGGCAAAAAAATTAATTGAAGTCCTCAAAACTATTTTTGGAGAAAAGAAAGGAAGACCAACATCTGTTGTAAGACCAGCACAGCCCCAGCCAGCTCAACCAGGTCAGAGGCCTGCAACACCTGATGCATCTGCCGAGATTGAGGGTGAAATAGTAATGACAGCCTATGAAGACATAAATGCCATAATCTTTAAATGCACACCGAGGGCCTATCTTGAGATACTTGAGACACTTAAAAAACTTGATATACCACCAAAACAGGTTCTCATAGAAGTTCTTATAGCTGAGGTTACCCTGGATGACAAACTGCAATTTGGAATTGAATGGTTACTTAGAGGTTCAACCTGGATAGAGGGTAACAGGGCAGGGATTCTTGGTGGTTTTGCAACAGAGCCATCAAACTTCTTTGAGACCACTGGTAGCGGAAACAATCCTACATTAGATCTCACGAAATTCAGACCTGTAGTATCATCAGGGGTGTTCGCAAACATACTTGATCCAGAGAGATTCAATGTCCTCATATCAATGCTTTCTGGTACAAGCAAACTAAATGTCCTTGCAAGCCCTCATATCCTTGCCCTGGACAACAAAGAGGCAAAGATAGAGGTTGGCAGTGAGATACCCATAGCAACAGGACTTGTACAGCAACCATCAACAACAGGCGGAGCCACCCTTGTATCACAGGGTCAGATCCAGTACAGGACAGCTGGTATAATCCTAACAGTTACTCCCTATATAAGTGACAAGAACCAGGTGACCCTCAAGATAGCACAGGAATACAGCGCTCCAGGTGCGCCAACAAAGATTGCAGGACAGGAATTTCCATCCTTCATAACAAGAAGAGCAAATACAACAGGCATAGTACAGGATGGCCATACCCTTGTGATAGGTGGTCTTATATCAGAACAGGCTACTCATAGCAGGTCGGGTATACCGCTTCTTAAGGACATACCACTTCTGGGCTGGCTCTTTGGTTCAACAAGTGTGCAAAAGACCAAGACAGAACTCCTTGTAATGGTTACACCCAGGGTGATAAATTCTCAGGAAGAGGCTGACAGACTTGTAAATGAATTCAAAGAAAGGGTAAGGACCATAAAAGAAAAGATAGAGCAAAAATAATGCTCAAACTCAGGGATGGCATAGTTGAGCTCTACAGAAAGGTTGCTACATCTCTTCCAAAGGATGTGGAAGAAGGCCTCAAGCTTGCCCTTGAGAAAGAAAAAGAACCAGCAGCCATTGAGAATATAAAGATAATACTTGAAAACATCAAAATGGCAAGAAAGAATGAAATTCCCCTCTGTCAGGACACAGGTGTGCCTGTCTTTTATGTTAAAGTGCCAAGATGTCTTGGCCAGGAAAGGATCAAAGAGACCATTATTGAGGCAACAAGAATTGCAACCGAGAAGATTCCTCTGAGACCGAATTCTGTAGATGTCTTAACAGAGAAAAACACAGGGGATAACACTGGCAGGGATTTTCCTGTTATCCACATGGAAGAAACAGAAGAAGAACACCTTATAATAGACCTTCTTCTTAAAGGTGGTGGTTCAGAAAATATTGGTTGTTTTTATAAACTTCCCTGTGAGCCCGTAAAGGCGGAAAGAAACCTTGAAGGAGTAAAAAAGACAGTAATTGATGCTGTCCTCAGTGCACAGGGAAAGGGATGTCCACCCTATATAGTGGGAATTGCAATCGGAGGTTCAAGGGACCATGTAGCCTATCTATCAAAAAAACAGCTTATGAGGAAATTGAATGAAGAAAATCCAGAACCTCTTTTAAAAGACCTTGAACAAAGTCTTTTTAAAGACATAAATAAACTTGGTATCGGAGTAATGGGACTTGGAGGAGCAAGCACCTGTATAGGTGTAAAGATAGCAATATCAAACAGACATCCAGCCTCCTATTTTGTGGATATAACATTTAGCTGCTGGGCACTTAGAAGAGGAAGACTAATATGGTAAAACTCACCACGCCATTAAATGAGCTCACCGTACGCTCTTTAAAGGTGGGCAAGATTGTCTATATAAGCGGTTTGATAATAACAGCAAGGGACAGGGTTCATAAATATCTTATAGATAACAAACCTCCCATTCCTGAACTCAGGGACTCAATTATATACCATTCAGGACCAATTGTTAAAGATTCCAGAGTTCTCGCAGCAGGCCCAACCACGAGCTCAAGACTTGAACCCTATACAGCTGAACTAATAGCCCATTACGGAATAAAGGCTATTATAGGAAAAGGCGGTATGGGAGACAGAACTGCTCTGGCCCTAAAGAGCTATGGAGCCATTTATCTACAGACAACAGGTGGAGCAGCAGTTTATCTGGCAGAAAAAATAAAGAGGGTTCTTGGTGTCAGATTTCTTGAAGAATTCGGAATGGCAGAGGCAATGTGGTTTTTTGAGGTTGAAGACTTTCCAGCAATAATTACAATGGATAGTCATGGAGGGAATTTACATAAAGATATAGAAGAAGGCAGCAAAAAAGCAGCACTTAACCTGATTTTTTGACAGCCAGCTTCCTTTTGGTTTATATTTATAAATAAATTTTTAATGAAGGAGGTAAATCTTATGAAGGTCAACATGGCAGACTGGGACAGGATTACCAGGATAATCCTTGGATTCCTATTCATCACCATTGCAATAATCAAAGGCTCACTCTGGTGGATACTCGGTGCACTGGGTATAATCTTCATAGCCACATCAATAGTAGGATTCTGCCCCTTATATGCAATCCTGGGGTTCAAGACAAAGCATGAATAAATTATTTATTGCTGGCGGAACAGGATTTGTAGGTACACACCTCATTGAGGCCCTGCTTGAGCAGGGCCTTTCTTTTAAATGCCTTGTAAGGGATGAAAAAAAAGCCCTTAAACTCAAAGAAGAAGGCATCGAAACTCATATTGGCGATATTACAGATAAAGCTTCCCTGAAAGATGCCCTAAAAGGAATCGATATTGTAGTGCATCTTGTTGGAATAATAGAGGGTAGCAAAGAGGATTTTAAAAAGATTCATGTTGAGGGTACAGAGAATCTCATAAAGGAAGCACTTAAATCAGACATTAAACTCTTCGTTTACCAGAGTGCCCTTGGTGCATCACTTAAAGGTGAAACACCATACGAAAAGACAAAGGCGCTGGCAGAGGAACTGGTCATATCATCAGGAATTCCATACATCATATTCAGACCCTCCTTAATAATAGGCAGAGGAGACGGCTTCACAAAAAAACTTACTGATATTATAAAAAACTTTCCAGTAATACCCGTTCCAGGTGATGGAAAAACAAGATTCCAGCCAGTATATATAGGAGACTGGGTTAAGGCATTCATCAAAGCAGTATTTTATAAAAAAGAAAAAAACAGCCTTTATGAAATCGGAGGTCCGGAGCATCTCAGCTATAATGAAATCCTAGAAATCCTGATGGAAGCAACGGGAATCAGAAAACCCATTATTCACATTCCTCTCTTGCTCATAAAGACAGGTCTTCCAGCTGGCAGAATTATAAAACAACTCGGTGCAGACATACCCCTTCCTACACCTGACCAGCTCAAACTCCTAAAAAAGGATAACATAACAGACCCTGATATTATTAAAAAGAATTTCGGCTTTGAACCCCTGAAATACAGAGAGGCTGTTAAAATAATATTTTCCTGAGACTTCCCTTTAAACCCAAAAATCTAAAGAAATATTTCCGAAATATTTCTCCTATTGACATTCAATAATTTTTTTGAGAAAATTAAACTAAGTTTTAAGTAGATTTTGATTCTAAGGTCTTAAAAATGTCTGATTTTTTAACTATAGTAAAAGGTGCATTACTGCATGATATTGGTAAGCTCATCCAGAGATCAAAAGAAAATCCTTCTGAAAAGACTCACGGCCAGTGGGGATATGAATGGTTAAAAGAATTTTTTTGGTGATGATCCCTCCATAAATGCCACTATCACGCATCACAAAGATGACAAAGAGACCTTTCAATCTAACTTCGGGCTTATCTGGTATGAGGCTGATAACCTTGCCTCTTCAGAAAGAAAACAGGAAGGAGACAATGAAGAGGGCAGATGGGAGATATTTACACCTCTTGTCTCACCTTTCTTCAAGATCAGAAATCCAAACAATCTATCTGAAAGATTAACAGAGATACCTTATCTCAAGCCCCTAAAACCCTTTAGAAAGGATAAAAAAAATAAAGTTATAGAAGAATTTGAATCTGTTACCTTCAAAAGACCAGAAATAACTCAAAAAACCTATGAATCGATACTTAACGCTTTAAAAAATGACCTTAATACTGCTAAAGCACACAAACCCTACAGCATAAACTTACTTTTAATGCTTTTTGAAAAACATTTAAGCAATATCCCTTCAATTACAAAAGAAATATTTAAAGGAAAGGAAGAGGAAATAGAGAAACATCCTGATATCTCTCTATTTAGCCATTTAAAACTAACTGCTGCAATAGCAGGATCCATGTATCACTTCTACAAAGAAACCTATCCTGACAGATGGGATAAAGACTTACTTAAAGAAGAGATACTCAATCCACCCTCAAACATAAAACCTTTCTTACTGATTGGTGGTGATATATCTGGTGTACAGAAATTTATCTATACCATAACATCAAAAGCTGCACTTCGCTCCCTAAAGGGCAGATCTTTCTATCTTGAACTCCTTGCAGAACACGTAGTTTCTGAATTAATTAATAAACTTGAACTAAGTAGATGTAATATAATCTTTTCTGGTGGGGGACATTTTTATATTCTCTCTCATAA
>JAOACK010000020.1 GCA_026417875.1 Thermodesulfovibrionales bacterium
GCTGTACCCTCGTGGACCTCACCTATCTTGTAGGTCACGCCGGTGTAATAGAGTATTCGCTCGGTAGTTGTGGTCTTACCGGCGTCAATATGAGCCATAATGCCAATGTTTCTTATTTTCTCTAACGGAATTCTCAAGGTCTTCTCTCCTGTATGTAGAAATCAGAAGTCAGAAATCAGAAATCTGAAAATAATCCCAGATCTCCAACAACAAAAGTATATTATTCCGGGTCCGGCTCCTGACATCTGATTTCCTTTTACCACCTGTAATGAGCAAAGGCCCTGTTAGCCTCTGCCATCTTGTGGGTTTCTTCTTTCTTTTTTATAGATGCTCCTGTATTATTATAGGCATCGAGAAGCTCCCCAGCTATACGCTCAGCAGCAGTCTTTTCAGGTCTCTTTTTAGCGTACTCTTTAATCCACCTGAGTGCAAGCGCTATCCTTCTCTGCGGTCTCACCTCCATGGGAACCTGATAGGTTGCTCCTCCAACCCTTCTCGGTCTCACCTCAAGAACGGGCTTTACATTCTCAACTGCCTGCTTGAATATCTTAAGCGGATCGTTTCCTGTTTTATTTTTTATAATCTCAAAAGCACCATAACATATTTTCTCAGCAATGGATTTCTTCCCATCTCTCATAAGAACATTTATAAACTTGCTAACGAGTTTATTATTATATTTTGGATCAGGAAGAATCTCTCTCTTTTCAACTACTCTCTTCCTCGGCATCTGTTACCTCACTTAGGTCTCTTTGTTCCATATTTTGACCTGCCCTGGCGTCTGTCATTAACACCTGCAGCGTCAAGAGTTCCTCTTATAATGTGATATCTCACTCCTGGTAAATCCTTTACCCTTCCACCCCGGATAAGCACAATTGAATGCTCCTGAAGATTGTGACCCACACCAGGTATATAAGCCGTAACCTCCATGCCATTTGTGAGCCTCACCCTTGCAACCTTTCTTAAAGCTGAGTTGGGCTTTTTGGGTGTTGTTGTATACACTCTGGTGCACACACCTCTCTTCTGAGGACATCCAGCCAGTGCAGGGCTCTTTGTCTTCTTTTCAACCTTCTTTCTACCTTCTCTTACAAGTTGAGCTATTGTAGGCACTTTGCCTCCAAAAATATTTCCGGGCTTTTACCCTGATATTAATTTTTGTGAATCTCCCAGAGAATTTCTCGGAGAGACTTTTTGACTATCTTCCCATCACTCAAGAAGGCCGAAGACCTTCTTTTCTCGGGAAGACTTTATACCTTACCAGAACTTTAAATTTTTGTCAAGATACCCCGTGCTACCCGGACTTTTAAAAGTTAATATGTTTCATATTTTATCATAATTTAAATAAAGCAAGTACTATTCGATAATTAATGTCTCGATAGAACTTTATAGAATCACTGGTTTTGATCATCAGACTGTTTTGAATATGAAAAAAATTGTCAAGGATTTCTGTCGTTAAGTTTTATGACCCGACATGTTTTTTTAAAATTTTATAGGTTAAAATAAAAAAAGGAGAAATTATTCTCCTGATTAAAATAGGAGGTTTGTAATGCTTGACAGAACAAAGATTGAAGAGGTGATTAACAGGATCAGACCTTTTCTACAGAGAGATGGCGGCGATGTGGAGCTTGTCGAGGTCACTGATGATAATATTGTTAAGGTCAGGCTTGTTGGTGCCTGTGGCACCTGTCCCATGTCAATCATGACCCTTAAAGGTGGCATTGAAGCTGAATTAAAGAAACATGTAGAGGGTATAAAAGCTGTTATAGCCGTATAACTCATTGACAAAAAGAAGTAAAAGAGGTTAAATTAATATCTCTTCGGGCCGCTAGCTCAGTAGGTAGAGCACCGCCCTTTTAAGGCGGGTGTGCTGGGTTCGAATCCCAGGCGGCTCATTTTAAAATATAAAAGATTTTGATGTCCCCATCGTCTAGCCTGGCCTAGGACATCGCCCTTTCAAGGCGGTAACAGGGGTTCAAATCCCCTTGGGGACGCCATAATTGAAATTGAGCCCGGAAGTTGGAAAAATATCTCATAACTTCCGGGCTTTTTTTCTCTTAAGGATATCTATATCAGTAAATGATGAATCTGTTTGATAATTCTCTAAAGGAATTTTTAATTTATATCACACCTTTTTATTAATTTTTAATTCGCCTTCAGGAGTTTTGAATATTATAAAAGGCTATTAATCAGGATTGAAAACCATGGTAGCGGTTTAGGTAAGCGATCTATATTGAAAAATGACAGTTATATCTAACAGGTTTTACTTATAAAACTTATGCAGGATTGAAATTAATTTAAATTAAAGTTTACTAAACGGCTTGAATTTTCAGTTTTAAATATGTTTATAATTTAGAACACCGGATATTTTCTTTTGATAACATGAAGTCCAAAAAGGATACATCAAAAAAGCTTTCTGAAGAGGACAAAAAATCTCTTCCTCTTTATTCCATCGGTGTGGTGGCTGAGTTACTAGGTACAACTGATCAGACATTAAGGTTATATGAAAAACACGGTCTCATAAAACCTGTAAGAAGAAACAGAAACCGCTATTATTCAGAAAATGATATTAAGTGGCTTCAGTGTTTAAGAGAACTGATACATGAAAAAAAGATAAGCATAGAAGGGATCAAGAGACTTCTTGAATACGCACCCTGCTGGGAAATTACACGGTGTACGGAAGAAAGAAGAAAAAAGTGCTCTGCTTTCATAGACAGGTCAAAACCGTGCTGGGAACTTAACAGAATGATCTGCCAGAAAAATTCTGGGAAAATCTGCAAAGACTGCATTGTCTATATATCAAAAAATTTAATAAAAAATAATTAACCTATTTCCTCCATCGCCTTCCTGAGTGCTCCCTCAACAGTTTCCCTGATTCTATCAAGAGAATCCTGATCCCTGGCCTCAAATCTCATGACCAGAGCCGGTTGGGTATTTGATGCCCTCACGAGGCCCCATCCCTCTGGTGTTTTTATTCGCACTCCGTCAATATCTATGATTTCATAATCCCTGAGATACTCTTTCACTTTTTCGACAACCTTGAATTTAATCTCATCAGGACACTCAAATCGAATCTCGGGTGTGGATATTACCTCAGGTAAACCGTGAAGAAGCTCTTTAAGAGATCTCCTGCCAGTTCTGTTGACTATTTCTACAAGTCTAAGGGTTGCGTATATGGCGTCATCATATCCATAGTATCTATCCTTAAAGAACATGTGACCGCTCATCTCACCTGCAAGAACAGCTCCTGTTTCTTTCATCTTTGCCTTTATAAGGGAATGTCCTGTCTTCCACATAACCGGCACTCCACCATGTGCTCTTATATCATCAAAGAGAGTCTGGGAACACTTAACCTCACCTATTATTGCTGAACCGGGTCTCTCTCTAAGTATTGCTCTTGAAAATATGACCAAAAGCTTATCGCCCCAGATAATTTCTCCATCAGAACTGACAACACCTATCCTGTCAGCGTCTCCATCATAACCCACCCCAAAATGGGCTTTCTCCTTTTTTACAGTATCAATCAATTGGGTCAGATTTTCGAGCACTACAGGATCAGGTTCATGGTTTGGGAATCTTCCATCAGGCTCTGAAAAAAGCTCTATGACCTCTGTTCCTATATCCTTCAGAACCAGTGGAGCAACCAGTCCTGCTGTACCATTTCCAGAATCAATTACGACCTTTATGCCAGCTCCAGAATCTTTAAATTCTTCCTTCATTCTTTCACGGTATGCGCTGATTATATCAAAAGATGAACTCTTTCCAGGAGCAGGTTTTCTGCCCATTATTTCTTCAACCTTGAGTCCACTTTTTGCTATATCCCTTATGGTGGTAATGTACTCTCCAAAAAGGGTGTCTTTACCTATGGAAAGCTTCAAACCATTAAATTCTGGAGGATTATGGCTTGCTGTTACCATTATGCCACCGTCTGCGTCAAGTCTGTAGAGAGAAAAATACTGAAGAGGTGTCGGACATACTCCAAGGTCAATGACATCGAATCCAGAATCAAGCAGGGTCTCGGTGATAGAATGCGTCATTTCAGGTGAGGAAAGTCTTATATCTCTGCCAATGGTAATTTTCGGTCTCTTTTCCTGGAAATCAAATCTCTCACCATGAAGCCTTATAAAATAACAGGCATAAGCAACAGCAATCCTTCTTACAATATCAGGGGTTAAATCCTTTCCCCATATCCCTCGTATGTCATACTGTCTGAATATCTTATCGTTGAGCTCCATCCGTCTTTTCTCCATCTTTCTGATCTTCCAATCTTGGTGGAACAAGCTCAGGATCAATAAGATAGGCCTCGTTGAATGCAGCTTCTGCCCTTTCAAATAGTTTAAGTTTGTAGTAAGAGTAACCGAGAAGATAATAGGCCTGTGGCTCAGGCCTTATCTTCACATATTCCTCAAGATACTGAGAAGCCTTCTTATAATCTGCTGCCTTATAGTACTTAATTGCAAGGTTATAAATCTCTTCAGGTGTCTGGCTGATGGCTGTAGAGGATATTAAGAAAAAAAATAGAAAACTTAAACCGCAAACCTTAAATTTTGATTTCAGAACTTCAACCATAAACCCTCCTTCTCAGTCATATTCAGGCCTGAAAGGACCTGGTTCTGCAGGTCTCAAAGGTTCGTTAATCCTTTCTTCAGGTAAAGGAGCATAATCCCTTGGCTCCGTGCCCTCTTTAAAATAACCAAGGATTATCCCTGTACCTTCGTGGTCAGCAAGCAGTCCTGTGGTCCTGTCAACATACCTTGCCACAATTCCTTCAGGCACCGGGAAGTCTTCTGGCTCTCCAAGATCAATGGATTTCATAAAATTTAACCATACTGGTAATGCAGCCCTTGCACCAGTTTCATGCTCACCTATTGGTCTCATATCATCATATCCTATCCATACGCCTGCAACAAGATTGGGCGTATATCCAATAAACCATGCATCCCTGTATTCATTGGTGGTACCCGTTTTACCTGCTACAGGTCTACCGAGTTCCTTTGCCCTCCATCCTGTTCCGTAGGCAACTACATTTTTCATCATTGAGGTTATGAGAAAGGATGTTTGAGGACTTATTGCTTCCTCGGGTACTGGCTGGTTTTCCTCTATTATCCGGCCACTTCCATCAATTATGTATCTTACTCCCAGTGGAGTTATCCTCATGCCATTGCTGGCAAAGGTTGCATACACCTGTGTGAGTTCTAGAGGTGAAATACTAAGAGAACCAAGTGAAAGACTGTAGTCCCTTGGCATCTCGGAATTGATTCCGAGCTGACGGGCAAAATCTATGACTTTTTGGATACCTATACTTTCCACAAGTTTTACTGTGATTACATTCCTCGAATAAGCAAGGGCATCAATCAGAATTGTGGGCCCCCAGTATTTACCATCAAAGTTCTTCGGTGACCATTCTGTCTCTTTCTCCTCGTCAAAGACTACAGGTTCATCAACAATTATGCTTGCCTGTGTAAAACCATTATCAAGGGCTGCTGCATATATAACCGGTTTGAAAGCAGAACCGGGTTGCCTTCTTGCATAGATGGCACGATTGAATTCACTCCTTGAGTAATCAAAACCTCCTACCATTGCCTTTATGAATCCTGTATAAGGTTCAATTGCCACAACCGCTCCCTCAACCTCTGGTTCCTGTTCAAGAACAAACTCAGGTGCCGACTTTCTGTTAACAGGAGCTTTTAACCTCACGTAAACAATATCTCCTTGTTTAAGTATTGATTGAAGATTGAACTTCTCAACAATCTTTGAGGTATTAGTCTTTGGATTATACTGTACCCTTGCCCATTCAGCATCCTTAAGTGAAAGGGTTCCTATCAGGCCTTTTGCCTTAATAATTGCCTTATCAGAAGAAACCTTTAGAACCAGTCCTGTAACCACATCTTCTGAGGATGGTGAATATTCAATCGTGATCTCCCTGTCTTTATTGGCAAGCTCCTTATCAACATCTATATCCTTATGGGCAACAATGCCCCTCCATCCTTTTCTTTTGTCAATTTCCCTTAGTCCTGCTCTCAGTGCCTTATAAGCAGCAAGTTGCATCTGGCGATCAAGGGTAGTGTAAACCATTAACCCGCCCTTGTAAACCATATCTTCACCGTATTTTGATATGAGGTATTTCTTAACATAATCAAGAAAATAATGATTTATAAATATCTCGGATTTGGAACCGGATATCTCAACAGGACTGGCTGAGGCCTTTTCAAATTCATCCTTTGTTATGAATCCAGCATCCCTCATTCTCTGAAGCACATAAAGCTGTCGCTCCCTTGCTCTCACTATATTGTTGTAAGGACTGTAAAGAGCAGGTGCTCTTATAAGACCAGCAAGAAGAGCAGCCTCATGGAGCTTGAGCTGTCTTGCTGATTTGCCAAAATATATTCTTGATGCCATCTCTATTCCATAGGCACCATGGCCAAAATATACTCTGTTCAGGTACTGCTCCAGTATTTCCTCCTTCGTCATGTTCTTTTCAAGCCTTAAAGCCAATACCGCTTCCTTCAGCTTTCTCGAAATTGTCCTTTCAGGACTAAGGAACATGACCTTGGCAAGCTGCTGTGTAATGGTACTTCCACCCTGTCTTATCTCTGCGTGAATTATGTCATTTATGAGTGCACGGGCTATTGCTATGTAATCTATTCCACCGTGGCGCCAGAATCTCTCATCTTCAGTAGCCACAACAGCATCTATAACATGCCTTGGCAGATCTTTAATGGATATATGAATTCCCCTCTCGATTGTGATCTCTCCTATAAGAACATTATCATTGGCAAAAACCTTGGTACCCCTGTAGGTCTTTTGCTCCTTTATCTCATCTATGGTAGGAATACCCCGAGCAACAGCAAAATAACCTGCTCCTGAAATTGTGAATAGGATAAAGAGGCTCAGGAAAAGGATGAGGAGAAGTTTTTTCTTTTTCATTTATTAATTATACATTTCGTAATTCTCTAAGTGCAAGCACCATCATGTAGCGGTATTTGCAGAAAGAGCCCGATAATTCCCTGCATCAAAAAGTTGTGCCGAAAAGGCAATACCATTACCCCGTTAATCTTTGATATTGGATCCATCGTGCAAGACCTTAATCAATAATCATAAAGTGTGATCAGTGATGAGTGGTGCGTAATGATTAACTCATTACGCATTACGCATTATACATTACGATATGTTACCATCACACAGATAGAACTCTGAGGCACGTCTGCTATTTTGTTATGAATATCAGGAATTACATATGTTCCTATTGGTACTATCCAGTAAAAGCTGCCATCTTTTTCATAACAAGGCAATCCCCATCTTAAACATTTTTCGGATTTGATACGAAAAAGACGCACAATTGGTTTTCGACCCCAGAGTCCATATGGAATTTTCTCCTCATTATATTCTCAATAAATATAATCTTTTAAAATATAACCGCCTCATCTTTTGACAACGCTATTGTCTTACGCATCCATTGACCTTATTGTGGCACAACCAGATAGTGCAAAAATTATATAAAAAGAGTGATAATGAATTTTTTATGCATAAAAAGTCTCCTTTTACCTCGAAATCTCATTCTTTCGCTCCTGATTTTTTGAGCAATTTAACTATTTCTTCATGCTTAGAGGACTTTGCTATTTTCAAAGATGTTTGTCCTCTTGAGCATTTACATCAGCGCCTTTTTCTAACAGGAGTCTTATAATTTCAATAGATCCTTGAAAAGCGGCTGCGTGCAAGGCCGTCCAACCTCCTTTACTTTTAAGATTTACGTGCACCCTTTTCAATCAAGAATCCCGCAATCTCTATGTAACCTCTATCTATCGCATTCATTAATGCAGTCTAACCATCCTCTTGTTGTGAATTTATATCAGCGCCTTTTTCTATAAGCAGTCTCACTATTTCGATTCGACCATATTGTGACTAATATCCACGAGCTTAAATGCCCCAGTTTTTATGCCTTTTTCAACCATAATTTGCTGTTCCAGTTTCCTGTAATTCTCTGCAACTTCATCTTCGCTGAGATGCCATATATATGGTGATACTCCATTCAAAAAAACTTTTATTAAAGTCGCTCCCCCTAGTATCCCTAAAGCTTTCTTTTTAGGTCTAATAAAATCTATCATTCCCATTTCTTTATTTCGGCCTCCCATCCTTCACCGTTAGGAGCTTTTACAGTATAAGTACCCATATCGATTATCTGTGCCTCACTGACAGATTGTAGTTGCTTTGCTGTATGCATAGTGGCACATGAAAATAAAAGGAATAAACTGGATAATAGGAGTGACTTTTTATTATATTTTTATGATAGTTCATTAAAAACCTCCTCACAAATGGCTATGTTAATCAAACCCTTTCACATCTATTTATAGCGTGGTTCACTAAGGCTCAGACCGTAAAATAGTTTGAAAAAAGGATGGTGGGGCAGGTATTTGGAATAGGATAGGGCACGTGCTCTGTCACCTTCAGATAGGGCTATTATAGCTCTGAGATTGTCAAGTTCTGGGATTGCCGGGTTAATGGCGCTGGCCTTTGAAAGAAGGTCCTGTACTTCATCAACCAACTTTTGGTCTATTTTTAACT
The DNA here is from genome assembly GCA_026417875.1 of Thermodesulfovibrionales bacterium. Lineage (NCBI taxonomy): Bacteria > Pseudomonadati > Nitrospirota > Thermodesulfovibrionia > Thermodesulfovibrionales > Thermodesulfovibrionales bacterium. The sequence goes on from JAOACK010000020.1 coordinate 8,557, forward strand.
CTTTATATCCGTATAAACCATAGATTTTACCAGCCTCCATCATTGCAACTGGTACAAAAAAGAGGCTTTCATATCTTTCTTTAAGCCGCCACGGATTGTAAGGACTATCATTTAAATAAGGGGTAAGAGGCTCGGCTTCTTCCTTGACCTTTTCTATTGTGGCTTTTACCTCTTGTTCGATCTTCTTATCATATGATAAATAGAGAGAGATTTGTTTCAAAAGCACATAGGCATTCCATCTAATATAATCTGGCAGGGATTCATCCATAACCCAATCCTTAAGTTTTTCAGTGATCTCCTTTACTGCTTGTGCGTCAATCTTTGTTTTGAATGCTTTAATATTAATAGCCTTAGGAACACGATCGAGTATACCTTGAAATTCCCTTGATATATTTTCAATCCTGACTCCATCGGGAAGCCTTTCAAGTACAGCTGTGAGATTGACTTCGTCACCTGCCTTTACCTCTGAAACACTGTAAATTGAGGGCTTGAATCCAAAAGCCCATACAATAAAACTTAATGTAAGTGGAGTTTGTGGTCGGTCCCAATACCACTTCTCCTCCTTCCATGAATAACGGGCAAAACGACCAGCAGAAAGATTTATGTATTCTACTTTACCCGTGAGGTCTGCCTTCTGATCAAAGGTTCTGTTCTTACATCCACCAAAGAAAAAACCCTCTACAGACCCAATACATATAGGAAGGTGTTCTGCAATAAGTTTGAGCATTTTTGTATCGTATAATGTATAAGAATACATAGCAGGCGGAGCAAAGGACCTTATCCCATCTTTATCAACAAAAACAGGAGACTCCGAAGGCGTAGCCATCTCTATGATACGGGCATTGGGGATAACAATTCCCCTTTCGTCAACTACCTGGATCTTAACTTTTATTCCTGCAAATTCCTCCAGTTGCTTTAATTGCCTCTGTCTAAATTTTTCTGGATAAAAATGGGCATAATATTCGCTCAGGATAAGAAGGGGACTAAAACCAAGATAAAAAGCTGGAGCAACAAACAAAGTAACGCCCAGTGGAAAAGATATAACAGGATGAAGTTCTTTATATCTTTCTGCTGTCTGCCTTACACGCTGCTCCGCCTGATAGGAAGTTAATGGAAGTGAATAATCGAGCTTGCCATCAGAGGTCTGCACTGGTATGACCCAATCTGCCTGTACCGTGTTATCTTTAATAGGAAGATATCCTTTATATTCTGGAAAATATCTGTATTCCTTTACATCTTCTGGCTTTATATGACCGTATACGCATCCTCCTAATATCAGGATTGATATTAATAAATTTAATCGGTTACAAAATGAAACCATTAAATGCTTCCTACAGGAATTACCTCTTAATCAAATATTACTTAAAGCTATAGTTTTCCTCTTATTTCAATTATATCAAATATATCTTACTGTAAACATGCATTACCTTAAAAAATCCCTCCGAAATTGTAGAAATCCATGATAATTCATTATATTAAAGTTGAAAATAGTCGGTAGTTCGGAAGAACTAAGGAGCTCTCGCTCCAAGACATTGAGGTGAGTACCATATTTCTGCCAGCATTTATGTAATAAATTTGATGAGGCAGCTTAAATTGTGTGGTAAAATAATTTATGAGCCTTTTGTCCCTTATAAAAGCCAGAAGGAGTGTAAGGGATTTTCAGGAGAAGGAGATCCCTGATGAGATTATCCATGAGCTAATAGAGGCTCTTATCTGGGCACCGAGTGCAGGAAATCTTCAAGCGAGAAAATTCCTTTTCATAAAGGATAAAAAAATCAAAAAAGCCCTCGCCGGAGCAGCCCTAGGTCAGTCCTTTATTGCTGAGGCACCCCTTGTGATTGTAGGCTGTGCAGACCTCCAGAGGATTGCATCAAGATACGGTTCAAGGGGTGTAAATCTCTATGTTATACAGGATGTATCAGCAAGTATAATGCAGCTCATGCTCCTTGCCCATGAAAAAGGTCTTGGTACTGTATGGGTTGGTGCCTTTGATGAGAAAGCTGTCTCCGAGATACTCGGTCTTCCAGACCACCTTAGGCCTGTGGTAATAGTGCCAGTGGGTTATCCTGCAAGGATTCCTTCAGCTCCACCTAGAAGGTCAATTAATGAACTTATAGAGGTAAGAGAATAATTATTTCTCTGAATATCTTATTTACTTCCATGTCAAAAGTATTTCAGTTATTAGTTCATTCTTTTTATGTCCGATAAGCTCTCAATCTCTCTATCGCCTCCTTCATATCTTCAGGCATCTCAGAATGAAAATCGAGCTCCTCACCTGTTACAGGGTGCCTGAAACCCAGACTCTCTGCATGAAGCATCTGCCGGGGAAACTTTATCTTTTGATTTCCAATTTCAATAAAGGTCTTTCTTCCGTAGGTCTTATCACCACACACAGGATGTCCAATTGATGCCATGTGAACTCTTATCTGGTGTGTTCTTCCTGTTTTTAAAAAGATCTCAAGTAGGGTTGCTATTTTGAATCTTTCAATAACCTTATAATAAGTAAGTGCCGCCTTTCCCGACCTGGTTTTTGTGGAAAATTTTTTTCTATCGTGCAGTGCCCTTCCTATAGGCGTAGAAAGGAGATCTTCATTTTTTGCAATATCTCCGCAGGCAATACAGAGATATCTTCTTCTTAACTCTCTTTTCCTGAACATCTCTACAAGTTTATAATAAGCCTTCTCACTCAATGCAAAGACCATCACTCCAGATGTATCTTTATCAAGTCTGTGGACAACCCCTGGTCTCAGTGGTCCTCCGGGAAGGGAAAGCGAAATCCCCAAATGATAAAGAAGACCGTTAAGCAATGTTCCTGAAGGATGACCAGGTCCTGGATAAACAGGAATATAAGGGGGTTTGTTGATTACGACTATGTGTTCATCCCTGTAGATAATATCAATAGGTATATCCTCTGGTATCAGGCCCTCAGCTTTTTTTTCTGGAAGGATAATTTCTATCTTTTCACCAGGCCTCACTTTATGTGAAGGTTTCACCTGTTTACCCTGAACTCTTATGAAACCCTCTTCAACAAGTCTCTCTATTTGTGATCTGCTCATACTGAGATTTTTCTTAAGATAAACATCTAGCCGGAGACCTCTGTCCTCTTCTTGCGGATAGAAAGCCATGATTTTAATGTTGCCTTCCATATATCTTAAAAGGCATATTCTATATGGACAATGGTTGGTTCTGGTTTGAGCTCAATAGATATAACATCAAACCTGAGGGGCGGCATATTTTTTAGGTCTTTGAGGTAATAAAGAGCAGCTTTTTTAAGCCTTTCCTGCTTTTCCTTTGTAACCGATTCCTCGGGAGCTCCGAAAAGGTCTGTGCTTCTTGTCTTGACCTCAACAAAAACAACCATGCCATCTTTGGAGGCTATTATATCAATCTCGCCAGCTCTGGTCCTGTAATTCCTTTCAAGTATTTTATAGCCCTTTTTCTTAAGATAATTTATTGCAAGGTTCTCACCCTTTATGCCTCTATCTCGCATTGTCTTTTTAATCTTTCCATCAGAGCAGGTATCTGCTCGATTTCAAAGGCCTCATTTCTAGCAAGGATCTTAAGGGTTTCCCTGAAGTTTCTGTAATCCTCCCAGAGACCGGAAAGATACTCACCCAGGGTCTTCATAAGGCTCTCTCCCTTTCTGTCCCAGTCTATAAGAAGGATGATACTTTCAAACCTCTCATGAATCTCCTCGCTTAACTCATAAAGACTCTTTCCGCCATAAACCTGTATTATCTCACCCTCAAGACCTAGTGCCCTGAGTGCCATCATATCATTCTTTCCTTCAACTATAACAGGAATCCTTCTGTTGAGCTCAGAAAGAATCCTGAACAGTTCCTCCAGTGCCTGAAAACGTTCTCTGGATTCTTCATTTAATTTTTCTTTCACGCCTTATTCAACTGCTATGAATGTCTCTGTTCTTGTAATGCCTTTAATCTTTTTTCTTATATCCTTAAGAATCTTGTTAAAGATATCATTAATATCCTTTGCCTCAATAACCGCAACAATATCATACTGCCCTGTTACCACATCTGCATAAACTACACCTTTGGAAGCCCGAAGGATATCTCTCACAGATTTATCCTTTCCCGGTAATACATTTGCAAGCACATATACTCTTGCCATGAAGACCTCCTTATAAAAAATTAAAGCCACTAAGTAGCTCCTTTTTATTCTATCAGAATTTTGTATAATTTTATTAATGTTAACACTGGAAGATATAAAACAGGCAGTAAAAAAGATCGGTCCCTACATACACAGAACACCTCTCATACATTCCCGCTCCTTCAGTGAACTCTTTGATGCCTCTGTTTATTTAAAAGCAGAGAATCTCCAGAAAACAGGCTCTTTCAAGGTCAGGGGTGCATTCAACAAATTACTCTCTCTTAAAAATAAAAAGGCTGTAATCACTGCCTCGATGGGCAATCATGCTCAGGCAGTTGCCCACGCAGCAACCACCCTCGGCATCAAGTCAAAGGTTATAATGCCAATTACTGCACCAATTATAAAGGAGGAGGCAACAAGGTCCTATGGAGCAGAAGTTGAACTTTATGGTGAGAGCTTCTCTGAGGCATTGAGTTATGCACTCTCACAGGTTCAATATGAATTCATACATGCCTTTGATGATAAAGAAATCATTGCGGGTCAGGGCACAATAGGCATTGAGATAATTGAAGATTTAAAAGAAGTAGACTCTATACTTGTACCTGTGGGCGGCGGTGGTCTTATTTCTGGTATAGCCCTCGCAGTTAAAACACTTTTACCAGATACAGAAATAATAGGCATTCAAACAGAAAAGGCTCAGTCCGGCTTTTTGTCCCTTAGAAAGACGGAGCCGGTTGAGATGAAACCCCTACAGACGATTGCAGACGGCATAGCAGTTGGCAAAATAGGCGTACTGCCTCTTGAGCTTATGAATAAATATGTAGATAATGTTTTAACCGTAAAAGAAGATTCTATAGCCCAGGCCATTCTATTCCTTATGGAAAGAAAAAAACTTGTTGTTGAAGGAGCTGGTGCTGTCACCCTAGCCTGTCTCTTAGAGAATCCTGATAGATTCAGAAGAAAGAATGTTGTCCTTATACTTAGCGGTGGAAATATTGATTTCACACTTATGGACAGAATCCTCCACAGGGGACTTCTGGCAAACTACAGGACAGGTGTCATAAGAATAATAGTAGAAGACTCTCCTTTAAGCCTTATGGATGTATCAGAGACAATAGGGAAATTGAGAGCAAATATACTGAATATTTCTTATAACAGATTTATTGATGGACTTCCTCTCGGCAAGACAGAGGTTGAGCTCACCCTTGAAATTAAAAACCGAGAACATATGTTTAATATATTATCATTACTAAAGGAAAAAGGTATTACAGTAAAAGAGCAATGAGATTTGGCATTATTGTTCATGGAGGTGCAGGTTCTCCCGAGGACTGGAGGGATGGCTGTGAAAGGGCCTGTGAGAGAGGATTTTCAATATTAAGAAACCATGGCAGTGCCCTCCAGGCGGTTATAGATGCTGTCAGAATCTTGGAAGATGATGGTAGATTCAATGCCGGTACGGGCTCTGTTGTCAGGATTGATGGAAAGACCATCGAGATGGATGCTGCAATAATGGACTCCACTGGAAGGATTGCAATGGTAATAGCTGTCAGAGATGTGAAGAATCCTGTGCTTTTAGCTCAGGCAATATTAAATACACCACATGTTGCCATGGCCGGTGAAGGAGCAACCTTGCTTGCCAGAAAATATGGAATAGAGCCTCATCCCGGTCCTTCAGAAAGAGCATTAGAAAATTATGAAAGGATCAAAAAACTTCTATCAGAGAAAAGAGCCGAAGAAATAAATCCTTTATGGAAAGGTTTTGAAATCTTTACTGATACGGTTGGTGCTGTGGCGATGGACATTAATGGCATCTTTGCAGTTGCTTCATCTACTGGCGGAGCCTCACCGATGCTTGTTGGAAGGGTTGGTGATACACCGATAGTTGGATGCGGCTTTTATGCCGGAAGCATGGGTGCCATTGCTGTAACAGGGATTGGTGAGGAAATAATAAAAAGGATGGTGGCAAAAAAAATCTATGAGATGATCGAAAGTGGGATGGATGCAGAAAAGGCTGTTGAGAAAATAATTGCATCCTTTCCTCCAGAAATTCCGGCAGGAATTATTGTTATAACAAAAGACTCGGCCATAGCCATTTCAAATAGAAAAATGGCCTGGGCTCATATGTTTGAATAAAAAGTCAGAAACCACAAGCTCTGCAAGTTCCGTATCATCATAAATATAAAGTACATTGCCTTTAAACCCGTGAAAAAGGAAAGGATTACCAAAGGATATTATAAGACCTGCCTTTTCAGCTAAAAATCTCAGAATATGCCTGAAATCCTTGAATGTTTTTTTGAAGGCACGTGGTCTTGAAAAAACAGCAAGTATAATACCGTTCCTGTAAGGTATATCCTCCGCATCTTCTCTGGAATTTATAAAGAAAACCTTTTGAGGGTCAAACATCCTTGCCAGAATGACTCCCCTCAGGGTATCAGATATATCATCAGTAATAATTACAAGAGAAGGGTCATTAATTGAGGGTATATCTCCAGAAATTGTTAATGCCCTTTCGTATATCTTTCTTGCTGCCAGTCTTGCGCCTTCAAAATCGGGCAAAAGATTATCACATCCTGACAGAGATCGATAAACCCCTTCAAGCCTTTTATTGTCAGAAACCAGAATCCTCTCAGCAACACCTTGATGGTCTTCAGGATGAAGGAGAAGATCGACACCTGCTGCCATAGCGAGCTCAGAGGCATGAATTTCACCGTATTTAGAAAGAGCACCCATGTTCATAGCATCAGTGATAATAAGTCCATCAAACCCCGTATCTCTTAAGAACCTTACATTTTTTTCTGAAAGAGAAGCAGGTCTTTCGGGATCAATTCCTGTTGTAAGTATATGTCCCATCATTATCATGTTAACACCTGCATCAATTGCCCTTCTAAAGGGTAAGAGTTCAAAGGAGATTAATTCATCAATGGATTTTCTTATTACAGGCAGCTCATGATGAGAATCAATGCTAGTATCTCCATGACCTGGAAAATGTTTTGCACAGCTCAGAACTCCTTCTGCTTTAAAGACTTTAATCATCAATGAGCCGAGTATTGAAACAATCTCAGGATCTTCCCCAAAGGAACGAATAGAAATAATGGGATTTAAAGGATTGCTCTGAATATCTAAAACAGGTGCCAGTATTGTATTGATACCCGCATAGAGTGCCTCTCTTGCCATATGCCTGAAGGCATTTTCAATAAGGTTAATTGAGGATGGATCATTCTTATAGGCATATCCCATAGCCATGGCTGAGGGGAAGATAGAACCTCCCTTCACCTGTTGACCGAGTCCCTGTTCAAGATCTGAACATATTATCAGAGGATTTTCTGAAAGCCCCTGAAGATATATCAACCCCTTCCTGAGTTCTTCAAGTTCTCCACCAAAGACTATAAAACCGCCTATGCCCTTTTTCACAAGGTCTGAAAAAAAATCTGGTTCCTCAGCAAGCCTACTTCCATCCAGCCTTACTATTAGTCGTGAATAGGTATTCTTCATACTTCTCTGCACGGGTAATGAGTTTTACTAAAAATTTTTCAATCTTTTCTGCCTTTCTGATACTCTGGTATAATTAATTAGCGCCTGTAGCTCAGTGGATTAGAGCATCGGCCTCCGGAGCCGAGGGTCGGAGGTTCAAATCCTCTCAGGCGCGCTTATAAGCTTTTTATAAAGAATCTGATCAATCTTATCCAGGATTTGCTTAAATTTGCCTCCATAACTCTTGGAATTGCCAAAAAGCTCAACTCTAAGAGTCTTTATATCAGGATTATCTGAATGCTCATAGGTTATCATACCTTTTTGCATATCTGTTCTTTCAAGCATAAGAAGAAGAAGGGCCTTTTCTTTAAAAAGAGTGAAGTCCTTTAGTAGTAAGTCCTGCTGTTGTAGAGTTTCCTGTTCTGTTAATGCAGTAAGCTCCTTTGTCATTATATAGAGGGTACAGTACTCAAGACCCCTTACGCCACGCCTCCATTGTAGAAGCATTGGTGTTCTCCAGAACCAGAGGAAATTTCTTAAACCAAAATCAATTATACTTGAGGAGCAGTCATGCAGAGTTTGAAAGTAATGGTTCTTTGAAGATTGTACGGATTCCTGATGAATGAAACATGTAGGATTATACTCTATCCTGCTATGCTCTGTATCTCCCAGATATTCCCAGATATTTTTTAACACCACTGCTCCATTTTCATCTCCAGGTGTATCAAAGTGAATAAGGGATAACAAAACTCTTCCATCTCCGTACCTTCCCTCAACAACTGCAGGCTCGCCTTTGAGCCTTTCTGGATTGAGATTGATTCCATAAAAATTCTCAAATTCTTCCCAGCTACCCTTTTCCATCACATCACCCACATTAAGATCTGAACTGAAGGCATCTGGAAGGGCATTTCCAAAGGTGGCGACTACATTTATATCTTTATCATTAACTACAAACTGTGAGGGCCACCAGGCGTAAAATATCCGTGAAGGATCAGCGTCACATGAATCCTGAATTCTGCATTTCGAATCAATATTACTGTCTAAACCTTTCCATATGTAATGATTTTCTATATTTAACTCAATCCTTCCACTGAAGCTCGGGACCCTCTGCTTTGTTGGCTTTCTTTCAATATTTAAGAGCCCTACACCCTCTATTGTGGCAAGGCCTGCTCCCCCGCAGATTCCAAAATAGTTGCCTCCCCTAAGGACAAATCTCCTTATTTCTTCTATGCCCTCAATTCCAAGAGACCTTAATTTATTTGAAGCCCATCCTCCAGGTACAAAAAGCATCCTGTAATTTTTCAGACAACCCTTTCTTATATCCTCAGAGCGGATAAGTTCAAAGGAAAGTCCTAGGGCTTTTAATGTCTTATATGCCATGAGCCCCCATAAAAAGGACTCATCCCAGAGAAAGGCTACATTAGACAAGGTCTAACCTGAATCCGTTTAGCTACAGAGGTGTTAATTAAAACCCTTTTATCTTTCACTATGTTTTATAATTAGCTAATCTTTTCTATCCTTTTCTATGAAGATATTACTATCACTGATTAAGCTCAGCAACAATTATACCATATTGAATGTAAATTTTATTCATCTTCTGTGTATTTTGGGTAATGTAAAATTTTCTGTGTAAAATTGATACAGTAAAGAAAAAAGATTGCAAAAAATAGGGATTGTCCCTATTTTTACATTACACTGTGTATTTCCTTTCATATCCCCTCGGTGTGATGAGCCAGTTATTCCATATATAGGTCTTAGAGTTTCCGATTATCACTGTTGTCTCCATATCTATCTCATGAACTGGCATATGTTTTAAATCAGTAAGCACAATACGCTCATTCTTTCTCATAGCGCCTTTAACAATTCCAACAGGTGTCTCAGGAGCCCTGTATTTTAAAAATATATCCCTTGCCCTGTTTATATGTTCAGGTCTTCCCTTACTTCTTGGATTGAAGAGTACTGTTACAAAATCACCCTGAGCAGCAAGCTCGAGCCTCTTTTCTATTAATGACCATTCAGTAAGTCTGTCAGAAAGGCTTATGCATACAAAATCATGCATCAATGGCGCACCGAGCCTTGCGGCACAGGCATTCAGGGCAGATATGCCAGGAATGATCTCTATAGATAGATAAGAGTTATGGGTGATTAATGATGGATTTTTATCTTTTGGCCCCTTATGCATTAGAGATAATTCATGTTTTCTGATCATCTCAAGAACCAAACCAGCCATGCCATAGATACCAGGGTCACCACCGCTTATTACAGATACAGTCCTGCCAGACAGCGCAAGATCCACAGCCATCCTTGCACGTTCTATCTCCTTGGTCATACCTGTTGATATTATCTCCTTATCTTTAACCAAATCCTTAATAAGTTCAATATAAGTGGTATAACCAATAATCACATCAGAGACCCTTAGGGCTTCAATAGCTTTAGGTATTATATAACCAGCATCACCTGGCCCTGTGCCAATAATGTATATCTTTTTAGAGTACTTATTTTCATCCTCAATTACTTTATGGAATTTTTTTTCTGCTATGGCAATCGTCACATTGCCAATCTTTTGCTTTCTGACAGATAAGCCATCTGACCCAGAAGCAAGCAATGCAGCTGGCTCGGCTACAGCCATTGCACCTGTTGCCTTAAAAACACTATCTGAAAGGGGAAACTTTGAGTGCTCTCCTTTAATTATGGAATTAAGTTCATCTGCAGTGTAAGGAATGATTTTAAAGTTGTATTTTCTTGCAAACTCAGTAAGTCCTGGTTCCTCAGTCTTTCTATCAATTGTAGCTATAGAATGGATTGAGAGGAAAGAGAATCCATGGTCATCAAGGACCTTTCTCAGCGCCTTTTCTATCTCCTCCTCTGATGTACCACTGTTACAGCCAATACCTACAAAAAGATTTTTTGGCCTAAGTATGAGTCTTGAATCATTAAACATGAATCTTAAATCTTTATTTGTAATTACTACATCTGCAGAGTGAGGTTCTGAAACCCTTATAAAATCAGAGGGCAACTCCATATCTCCTTCAGAATAGACATTTAAAAATCCCCTGTCTATTAATCTCGTGGCAACCTGAGGAAGCTTATCTTCATTTTCAATGACAAGCTCATGTTTTTTTATCCAGATATCTAAAGGTGTAAGGTTATTTATATCTGATGAAGTTGTAATCACAGCTTCTCCGCCTAGAAATTCTGCAATCTTCTTGGCAAGCTCATTTGCACCGCCGAGATGACCGCTAAGGAGACTTATGGCATATTTACCTTTTTCATCAAGAACAACCACTGCAGGGTCTATCTTTTTATTATTAATAAAAGGCGCGATGGTTCTTACAACGATCCCTGTTGCCATAATAAAAATCAGTGCATCTGAGTCCTTCCACAGAGAGGGGATGATATCAGACCTGAATCTTAACAGAGAGGCATCAGGATAAAGGGCTTTGAGCCTCTCGGCAAGATTAAGACCCTGTCTGGTTAAATAAAAGATGGCAATAGTTAAATTACTGTTCTGAGTATTCAGAGGCTTACTCATTGTTCATTTGAAATTCCACACCTTATCTTAAGCCTTTTTACACTTCTCACAATAACCTTCCAGAACTACTCTGATTTTTTTTACTAAAAACCTTTTTTTTATCTCATCAGGAATTTCTAAGGAATCATATTTTTCATCATGAAAATCCATAATTGCTCCACATCCTGCACAGTAAAAATGATGATGTTGATTAATATTGGGATCAAATCTCCTTACATCTCCAGATCCCTCCACAATCTGAATTATACCTGTCTTTACAAAAGTTAAAAGTGTCCTGTTTACAGTATCAAAAGATATGTGGGGATGGCTTTTTTTAATACTGCTGTATATCGCATCTGCTGATGGATGTTTAGATGAATTTAAGACTTCTTTATATATAGCAATCCGCTGAGGTGTAATCTTCAAGCCAGAAGACTTACACCGCTGAATAAAATCATCCAGTCCTTCTTTTGCAATTGACTTTAACTTTTTCAATCTGATATACTCCTAATTAAGAATTATTACTAATTGTAGTATAACATGCTTTGCACAATGTTTGTTCAGAATTCAATATAAAACATTAATACTATTATAACAACAAAAGGAGGAACAAAAATGGAACATCAAACAAAAAAACAAAAAAGATGGATTACTGACTGGTGGCCGGAAAGACTTAATTTAAAAATTTTAAGACAGAACTGTCCTTATTCAAACCCCTATGGAGCAACTTATGATTATCCAAAGGAATTTGAAACTTTGAATCTTGAAGAGGTGAAAGAAGATTTAAAGAAGCTCATGACTACCTCTCAGGACTGGTGGCCTGCAGATTTTGGACACTATGGTCCATTATTTATCCGCCTTGCCTGGCACAGTGCAGGCAGCTACAGGATTTACGATGGCAGGGGTGGTGCTAGAACAGGTGATATTCGTTTCCCTGCAAGGGTTAACTGGCCTGATAATATGAATCTTGATAAGGCAGTCCGTCTTTTATGGCCAGTTAAACAGAAATATGGAAAAAAGCTTTCCTGGGCAGACCTTATTATTTTAGCGGGTAATGTTGCGATTGAGTCCATGGGTTGTAAAACAATCGGTTTCGGAGGAGGCAGGGAGGATTCGTGGGAGCCGGATGAAGGTGTGGACTGGGGACCTGAGCAGGAAATGTTGAGAGGAAAGGAACGATTTAAAGAAGGTAAATTAGAAAAACCCTTTGCTGCCACTGAAATGGGACTGATATATGTAAATCCTGAAGGACCTGAGGGAAATCCTGATCCAGCTGCTTCAGCCAAAGAGATAAGAGAGGCATTTAAAAGAATGGGTATGAACGATGAGGAGACAGTAGCCTTAGTAGCCGGTGGACACGCCTTTGGTAAATGTCATGGAGCCTGCTCTGATAAATATGTAGGACCTGATCCCGACTCTTCTCCAATAGAACAACAGGGACTGGGATGGAAAAATAACTATTTATCAGGAAAAGGTCCTGATACCTTTACATCTGGCTTTGAACTTGCCTGGTCCTCAACACCAACAAGGTTTGGTATTTCTTATCTTGAGTTTATATTTAATTATGAGTGGGAACTTACAAAGAGCCCTGCAGGCAAACACCAGTGGGTCGCAAAAAATGCTACTGCTATAATCCCTGATGCCCATGATCCAAACAAAAAGCATCCTCCAATGATGCTCACTACAGACCTGGCCTTCAGATTTGACCCGGAATATGCAAAAATAGCAAGAAGATTTCTTGAGAATCCAGAAGAATTTGAAAAAGCCTTTGCAAAAGCTTGGTTTAAGTTAACTCACAGAGACTTGGGACCCCGTGAGTGCTATTATGGACCTGATGTGCCTGATGAGGTTTTTATCTGGCAGGACCCCCTACCGAGAAGGGATTATGAATTAATTGATGAAAAAGATATAAATGAGCTTAAAGATAAGATCAGGAGCTCTGGTCTTTCTATCAGGGAACTCATTTATACTGCCTGGTCATCTGCAAGCACCTATCGTGATTCTGATAGAAGAGGTGGCACAAATGGTGCAAGGATTCGTCTTCTTCCAATGAAGAACTGGGAAATAAATCATCCAGAAGATTTACAAAACATAATATCAGTATATGAAAGAATTAAACAGGAGTTTGATAGCAAAAACAACAAAGGCAAAAGGGTCTCAATAGCAGACTTGATAGTCCTTGGAGGCTGTGTGGGTATTGAAGAATCTGTCAGAAAAGCTGGTTTCGATTTAAAGGTTCCCTTTATCCCTGGCAGAGTTGATGCCCTGCAGGAACAAATAGATCTTTCTTTTTATTCAGAAATGGAACCCTTTGCTGATGGCTTCAGAAATTATATAAAAGATGTAACTAAAAAGAATGCAGAATACTTACTTGTGGATAAGGCGCAACTTCTTCGTCTTACAGTTCCAGAAATGACAGTTCTGATTGGAGGTTTAAGGGTACTGGGAATTAATTATAAATATACTAATCACGGTGTATTCACTAACAGTCCAGGAGTCCTTTCCAATGATTTCTTTGTAAATCTTTTGGATATGTCCGTTGAGTGGAAGCCCGCTGATGAATATTCCTATGTTTTCAATGGCTATGATAGCAAAAACGGTTCTATCAGGTGGACAGCAACAAGAGTAGACTTGATATTTGGTCATCATAATGAACTAAGGGCAGTATGCGAAGTCTATGGAGCAAATGATGGCAAAGAAAAATTTATCCATGATTTCATATCAGCTTGGAACAAGGTTATGAATCTGGGTAGATTTGATCTGAATAGATAAAAAATTTTCCCTGCCCGGCATCTCCGGGCAGGGCTTTTTAAAATAAATTATCCTGCAGCAATCTGGAAATTAATTTCTATAACTATGTCTGAATTTGCTGTCATAAAGTCTTGACTCCCTTCCGAGATCTCCTAATTCCCTGAATACCTTTCCCACATATATCAGGGCAGTCTTTTTTATCCCTGCCTTTCTTACAGTCTCTGCAAGTTCTTTAAGCCTTCCCCTCAGTATGCTCTGCTCTGGCCATGTTGCCTTTTCAATGACAACAAAGGGCGTATCTTCTGGATAGGCCTGTAATAGTTCCTCTTGAACCTTATCTGCCATACCGGCACTCAGGAATATAATCATTGTAGCATTATGTACTGCAAGGTCTCTAAGTCTTTCTTTCTCGGGTACGGGTGTTCTTCCCTCGAGTCTGGTAAGTATTATGGTCTGGCTAGCCTCTGGAATGGTCAATTCCTGAGCAAGTATTGCTGCACCGGCCTGAAAGGATGAAACACCTGGTATCAGCTCAAAGTCAATATTCAATCTCCTTAACCGCTCAATCTGTTCATTAATTGCACTGTAAATAGATAGGTCTCCTGAATGAAGTCGCACCACTGTTTTTGCCTCCTGATAGGCAAGCTTTATCCTTTCAATTATCTCATCGAGGGTCATGCCTGAGGAATCGTATAAATCAGCCCGAAGTCCTTCAAGTAAAGCAGGATTTATTAAACTCCCGGCGTATATAACCACCTCTGCTGAATTGAGAATCCTTCTGCCCTTAACTGTAAGAAGTTCAGGATCACCTGGTCCTGCTCCTATAAAATAAACCTTTGATTTGAGTTTTCTCTCAATATAATCTTCAACCTCTCTGATTGCATTAATGACTGATTCTGAAGGTTTACTTATATCTCCGATTAATGAAAGATGACCAACCTCCTTCACGATCCTGAAGGACTCTTTGAAATTCAGGTCAAAGACCCAGCTAAGCTGAAGCATTCTGAAATCATTCTGGTTCTTCACATCTTTAAGGAAGGCTATTCTTTTCTCCCTGATAGCCGTCAAAATCTCTTCTGAGACCCCTTCAGTATCAGGTAGGCCAAGCACTGTACCCTTATTTCTCTGCTCTGCTGGCAGACTGAAATATTCTCTGAAGACCCTCCATATGTCAAGTTTATCTGCATCACGGATAAGTTTTAAAAAGAGGCCCAAGGCTGGAGACTGTAGGGCTTTATCAGGAAGACTCAAAGAATTGTGGAATTTTACTGCTTCAATAATAATATCTCTATCTCCATCTGAAAGGCCTTCAAGGATACCCGATTTCTCAACTATCTCTGATGATAAAACTCCATGATTAACAGATTCTGCATCCCTGAAGGTTCTGTACTGAAGGTACTGGGGAAATCTTCCAACATCATGAAGAAAGGCGATTGCCCTAGCAATGTTTTTCTGAGAATCATTAAGGCCGAGTGAATCTGCGAGTCTCACAATATTTTCTTCTACCTTAAAAGTATGCTCAGCCTTCAGTTTGAAATTTTCTCTGACATCTTCATCCCGAGCCTTCTGAAGATATTGCTCCAGATAATCATTAAACCATCTCTTTATCCTTTCAAATTCTTCACTTTTCATTTCTAAAATCCTTTCTTTTAACTATTATTATTGAAAAATAATCAAGCTCTTTATCAGTGACTTGTCTGAGGTCATAAATAATCTTTTCATCCTCCATCCCTACCCTTGATAGATATACTGCATTCTCCATAAGACCGTTTTCTGCAAGCAGATCCTTTAATCTCTCAAAATCCCTGTCTATCTTCATAAAAACAACTGTATCAAAGAACTTTAAAAGATCTCCCTCTTCTTGAGACATGTAATTTAAAGGCACTATAGCTATCCTTTCACCGGCAAGACCAAGAGGAATACCGACCCTTGCCGAAGAGGCATTAATTGAAGATATACCGGGCACTATCTCTATCCTCAAAGATGGATTAAGTCCTTTAAGTCTATCTTGAAGATAGAAAAAGGTACTGTAAAAAGAAGGATCTCCAAGTGTGAGGAAGGCAGCATCAGACCCCTCAAGCACACTCAGAACTTTTTTAGCTATCCCATCCCATCTCTCTGACAGTCCTGAATCAACTGTCTTTACCATCGGAAAATGCAGTTCTATAATCTCCTTTTTATTTAAATCAACAAGACCTTCTACAATGGAAAGGGCTATACTTTTTCCCTCTTCCTTTCCCTTTGGCACAAATAGGACAGGTACTTCCCTTATAAGTCTCAAGGCCTTAAGGGTAAGTAATTCAGGCTCACCAGGACCAACACCTATTACATAAAGAACAGACATGGGAGTTTTAAATTATAACCTATTAGATTAAAATATTTACCATGATTGCACTCATCCAGAGAGTAAGTTCAGCCTCGGTAGTGGTTGACTCAGCAACTGTTTCATCCATAAATAAAGGCCTTCTTGTATTCCTTGGTGTTGAAAAAGGAGATTCAGAAGAAGACATAGATTACCTTTTAAGAAAGGTCTCACACTTAAGAATATTTGAGGATGAAGATGGAAAACTCAATCACTCCGTAAGGGATATTAATGGAGAAATACTGGTCGTGTCACAGTTTACACTCCTTGCTGACTGCAGAAAAGGCAACAGGCCTTCTTTTGAAAGGGCGGAGAGTCCTGAGAGAGCAAAAGAACTTTATGAATTATTTATTGAAAAATTGAGACTCTCCGGGATACCCGTAGCATCAGGAATATTTGGTGCCTCAATGAAGATTAATCTAATAAATGATGGACCGGTAACGATAATTATTGATTCCAAAAGATAAATTTTTTTAAAGGGCTTTTCATAAAAAATAAAAAAGGGCTCCAGTGAATTCACTGGAGCCCCTCTTTTTCTTACAGCTTGATCACATTGACAGCCTTAAGGCCTTTTGGACCTCTTTCGGTGTCAAAGCTAACTTCATCACCCTCAGCAAGGGACTTAAATCCATTGCCCTGGATAGCTGAATAGTGAACGAAAACATCTTTTCCGTCTTCGCCAGTGATAAAGCCAAAGCCCTTAGATTCGTTGAACCACTTTACTCTTCCGTTAGCCATCTTATTTACCTCCTTCCTCAAAAACTCAGCCTCAGAATGACTGCCACACAAAAAAGGGCACAAAGCTTAAAGTCTCTGTGCCCTTTTCTACACAAAAACTTCTGAAACTACTTTACATTAACATTTTATCATAGAAAAAAGCAAACCCTTAATTTTAAACACCGTGCAATCTAGGATTAATTCTTAACGGGACTTTGAGCTTGCAGTTTTTCCCCGGGTAAAATTTCTATTTCTATTATTTTGGGGAAACAGCTATTTTCAAACTGCTTGATAGGCCTTAAATTTATTCTGTAAAATAACCTTTAAAATATATAGGAGGCCTGAATGGCAGGATTAATAGAATCACTCAAAATATCATCCTCACCCTATGTAAATGCCCTCTTAAGCATAATAGCCTTCATAATTATGGCCAAGATTATTGATAGCCTCATAGATAAAGGTTTGAGGAGATTCACAACCTTTACCAGAAGCGAACTTGATGACAGGATAATTGATATTATTCACAGGCCGGTATATTTTTCCATTATCATCATAGGCATCACTCTTGCCATAGCCTATCTACGGCCTTCGGAAAAACTACTTTATTACACTAATGGTATTCTTTATTCCCTTCTGGCCGTTCTCTGGATAATTACATTTATCAAGATAGGCAATGCTCTTATTGAGGATGCAGTGCATCGTATTAAAGATGTAACAGGTCTGGGGAAAGAGGTCATACCACTTATTAAGAACTTTTCAAAGGTAGTAATAATAGTTCTTGGCTTAATGGTCATACTTTCTATATGGAAGATAAATATAACACCGGTGCTTGCCTCTGCAGGAATTGCAGGAGTTGCTGTTGCCATAGCAGCAAGAGATACACTGGCAAATTTTTTTGGTGGTCTGAGTCTTTTTGTGGATAAACCATTTAAACTGGGTGATTTTATAGTGATTGATGAAAAGTTCAAGGGAGAGGTCGTTGATATAGGATTAAGGAGCACGAGGATAAAGACGCCTGATGATATTCTCATTACTATTCCTAATTCCATTCTTGTCAACTCAAAAATAATAAATGAAAGTGCACCGAGCCCCAGAATAAGGTTGAGATTACCGGTTAACATTGCTTATGGAAGTGATTTAGACCTTGCTGAAAAGACCATAATGGATATATTGAATAACAATCCCGATGTCCTTAAAGAACCAGCTCCAAAGTTATTTTTTCTTTCCTTTGGAGAGTCATCTCTTAATCTTGAGATATTCTTCTGGATAGAGGACCCATCTTTAAGATTCAGGATCACTGATTCTATCAATCGGGAGATCTACAAAAGATTCAATGAGAAGGGCATAAAGATACCTTTCCCGCAGAGAGAGGTGTATCTTCATAAAATTTAATGCAAATGCACTACGGGTCATATCTTTTTCAAGATTTATCTAAACACTTTATAAATCTGATTTTAATTTTTCCGCTGTAATTATAAAAACAGGATTCTGTGATAAAAGGTGATGTTTATTCCCGAGAGGCCTGAGTCTCGATATCTGTATCTGGGTTAAATCTAAATAATAATTTAGCTCTCTTAGCCTGTTTAAGGCAGACTCCAGTGTCTCCATGGTTGTAGCATTTATCACCATGATACCGGAAAAACCGAGTTTATCTATGAATCCAATTATCTCAGTGAGTCTTCCTCCACTTCCACCTATGAAGACCCTATCAGGAAAGGGAAGTCCTCTTAGCACATCAGGTGCCTCACCCTTTATTATCTCCAGATTCCTGACATGAAATTTCTCTTTATTTCTTAGTATATGACTGATCTGTTCATCGTCTTTCTCAACAGCAAAAATCCTAAGCCCTTCTGAAAGTCTTCCGGACTCAATAGATATAGAACCTGAACCAGCACCTATATCCCAGAGAATGCCTTCCCTTGGAAGTCTTAATTTATGAATTGCAACTGCCCGAACCTCATCCTTTGTTATCAAACCTTTTGAATGTGATAAATGGTCTTCCCTTATTCCGAATAATATGGAAGGTACTGCCTCTGAATCCTCACCTCTTAAAATTAGAACGATATTTGGCTCTCTGTAAGAAAGTTCTTCTAGCTCAGCAGGAGTACCTTCTATAATCCTTTCATCCTCATAGCCAAGTCTTTCGCAGACGCAGACTTTCAGTTTACTGAAAGGCTTAAGAACTGAAGCTATCTTTGCTGGATTGTTTTCCCTATCTGTAAGGATTGCAATCTTGTTATATCTATCAAGCAGGAAAGGGATATCCTCTATCTCGCATGGAAGTCTTCTTTTCTTTTCAGTGCCTCCATGGAGGCTCATTAAGAGGGCATCATCCCATGGCTCTTTAATCCTTGAAAAGGCTATCTGTATGCTCGAAAGGTCTGGAATAATCTCGACCATCTCTTTTCCAAATTCATTGACTGCTCTTCTTCCAATGCCAAAGAACATAGGGTCTCCTGAGGCGAGAAGGACCATAGCTCGGAAGTTTTTAACATCTGAAGATCGGAAATCATTTTTGTTTTTACTCCAGCATTTCTCTAATCTTGCCCTGATGAATTCTATTGTCTCATCAACATCATTAATAACCTCAATCCTTTCCTTAACAGCTCCAAACTCATCATATTCTTTAAATACATCATAAAGCCTGGATGAGACAAGGATTATTGAAGAATTCATTATAATCTCTCTTGCCCTTTTATCAAGGGGCTTATATCCAATACCGATAATGTATATCTTTTCTGCCACGGGCTACTTCTTTTCTGCTCTGAGGATATATGTTTCCATTATCCAGCCATTTGTCTTTTTTGCCTCATTCCTTACCTTTATGATCTCATCGATGACTTCCTTCAGCCTGCCTGAGATAAGTATCTCTTTTTCTGTGCCGAGATAGGCGCCCCAGTAGATATGAAGTTCTGAATCAACAAGATTTCTATAGGTAAGATAATTATCGAGAAGGACCACAGAGTTTTTAATATCCTCAGGCCTATTCTCCCTGAGTCCCCTGCCTGTAGTTATATGTATGCTATCTCCTGTGAAATTCAGTGGAATCCTGTGTTTTGCTGCCAGAACCTGGATACTTGTTATCCCGGGAATGACCTCATATTCAAAATGAGACATTCCCTTCTTAAGTATGTATTCAAGTATCTCAATGTGACCATCATAGAGGGAAGGATCACCCCAGATCAATATAGCACCCTTTCCATTATCATGCAATTCTTTATTTATCAAATCAGACAGAATCTCTGCCTTTTCCCTTCTCCATGTATCAACCCTTTCTCTGTACACACCTAAATCCTTTCCACCCTTTTTTCTCTCAGGGATCTTTGCCATTATTATCCTGTGTTCTCGATCAGGCAGGTATTTTTTTAGTATCTCTTTCCTGAGTTTAATGAGGTCTTTATTTTTTTCTGACTCCTTCTGAAAGATAAAAAAGGTATCGGTCTCTTTAAGTGCCTTTATAGCCTGAATCGTCAGATGTTCTGGATTTCCTGTGCCTATGCCTATGAGATATATCTTCTTCATTTTTCTATACCCTTTCTTGCCCTTACTCCCTGTTTATAGTAATGTTTTATATCCTTCATCTCTGTCACGAGGTCAGCCTTTTTTATAATCCTTGCATCAGCATACCTTCCTGTAAGAACCAGTTCAACTCTGGATGGTTTATTTTCAATGAGATCAAGAAGGTCTTCAGTGCTTATCAAACCCGAGTGTGTTGCAATATTTATCTCATCGAGAATAACCATTTCATAATCTCCAGAATGTATTATGCCTCTTACCTCCTCCAGCCCCCTCCGGGCTGCCCTTATTTCTTCTTTCTCCTTTCCTTTAATAAATCCTGTTCCATAAAGCTTAACAGTAATGAGGTCTTTAAATCTTTCCAGCGCCCTATGTTCACTGCATCTTCGACTTTTTATAAACTGGGCTATAAATACCCTGAGCCCGGCACCAGCTGCCCTCAATGCAAGACCGAGGGCTGCAGTGGTCTTACCCTTTCCATTTCCTGTGTAAACATGAATATAACCCTTTTTCATGCTCCCGAGCCTAAAGCATTACCCATCACAGTCTTTATAATCTCCCTTCTTGCCTCACCTATTGTGAGCGGAATGCGCTCAAAGGGAACTTTATCCTCATGCTTTAGCC
>JAOACK010000021.1 GCA_026417875.1 Thermodesulfovibrionales bacterium
ATATCCTCCTTGAGATTTCTTATCCTCAGTATCACCTCTTTTTCCTTCATCCACTGTGCTTTCAGTTCATCTCTTTTTAAAGAGAGCTCAGAAATCTCTTTATTGATTTTATCTAACATCTCCTTAGCGTTCTTTGAATCATCTCTCATAACTGCCTGTTTTTCTATCTCAAGCTGCCTCAGTCTCCTTTCAAGCTCATCAAGTTCAGCAGGCATGCTGTCTATCTCCATCCTGAGTTTTGCAGCAGCCTCATCAATAAGGTCTATTGCCTTATCAGGAAGAAATCTATCAGTTATATATCTATGAGAAAGCTGGGCTGCTGCAATCAAGGCTGAGTCCTTTATCTTTACGCCATGATGAACTTCATATCTCTCCTTAAGACCCCTCAGGATTGAGATGGTATCCTCTACGGATGGCTCCTTAACATATACTGGCTGGAATCTTCTTTCAAGAGCAGGGTCTTTTTCTATATGTTTTCTATACTCATCAAGTGTGGTGGCTCCAATACACCTGAGCTCTCCTCTCGCCAGGGCTGGTTTGAGCATATTTGATGCATCTATAGCACCTTCTGCAGCACCTGCTCCAACAAGGGTATGAAGCTCATCTATAAAGAGTATGATCTTTCCCTCTGATTCCTCAATCTCTTTCAGGAGTGCCTTGAGCCTTTCTTCAAACTCACCCCTGTATTTTGAACCCGCTATAAGGGCACCGAGGTCCAGTGCTATAACCCTCTTATCCCTCAGGGTCTCGGGAACATCACCTGCAACAATTCTCTGGGCAAGTCCTTCAACAATTGCGGTTTTACCAACACCCGGCTCACCAATAAGCACGGGATTATTTTTTGTCCTTCTTGAGAGAACCTGTATCACCCTTCTTATTTCTTCGTCCCTTCCTATTACAGGATCGAGCTTTCCACGCCTTGCGAGTTCAGTGAGGTCACGACTGTATCGTTCAAGTGCCTGGTATTTGTCCTCTGGATTTGGATCAGTAACTCTGTGAGTACCTCTTATCTTTTTAATTGCACTGACAATCTTTTCCTTTGATGCACCATGCCTTTCAAGTATTCTGGCTCCAGGACCTCCCTCCTCAATTATTGCCATCAAGAGATGCTCCACACTAACAAATTCATCCTGCAAATGCCTTGCCTCCTCAAAGGCCTTTTCAAACACTGACCTCAACCTTGATGATAGGTATATCTGACCGAAGGGGGTAGCACCTGATACCTTGGGAAATTTATCAATCTCCTTTTCAAGCTCTTTTTCAACTGCCTTTATGTCAGCACCAGCATCCCTTAGCGCTCTCGTTGCTACTCCTTCTTTATCTGATAGTAATGCCCTGAGAAGATGTTCAACCTGAAGCTCCTGGTTTCCGTGTTTTTCAGCTATTCTCTGGGCCTCCTGAATAGCTTCCTGTGCTTTTATTGTTAACCTGTCCAGTCTCATTTATTCCTCCTCCATTAATAGACTTTTTAATCTTTCCTTGAATCTGAACCTCAGGTCCTCATCAAGATAGCCCATCATCTCATCAATGAGTTCCTGAAGGAGAGAAAGCCTTTTCCTCAACCTAAGAATTATGTCCACACCAGCTTTATTAACACCAAGTTCTCTTGTAAGTTTAAGTATGAGATTAAGCCTTTCGACATCCTCATCAGAGTAATATCTGAATCGATTTAGTCTCTTTGGTACCACTAGCCCCTCTCTTTCATAAAGCCTTAATGTCTGGGGATGAACATTCAGCATCTGGGATACAATCCTTATCATGTAGAGGGGTCTCTGCCTGTTTCTCATTTATTATCCTCCTTTTTTAAAAGTCTTTTTCGAGGATTTTCACTGTAGAAAGAGCTCAATCTCTTTAAAATCATCTCTGCCTCATGGTTTATCCTGTCAGGAACAATAACCTTGATAATCGCATAGAGATCGCCATGAGTTCCGTGAGCACCTGGCATACCTTTGCCCTTAAGTTTAAATTTCTGACCGCTCTGTGTGCCTCCTGGTAAATTCATAATAGCAACTCCATCAAGAGTTGGAACCTCAATCTTTGCTCCGAGTGCTGCCTCCGGCACTGTGACAGGAACCTCTACATAAAGATCCTTGCCATCTCTTCTGAATAACTCATGAGGACTTATACTTACTTCTATATAAAGGTCTCCTGGTGGTCCTCCATATTCTCCAGCCTCACCCATACCGCGAACCTTTACCCTCTGACCATCCTCCACTCCAGGAGGTATCTTGACATTAATTGTCTCTGTCAGAACTATCTTTCCTGTTCCCCTGCACTCAGAACATAGCCTCGAAATCCTTTCACCACTACCCCTGCAGCTAGGACAGGTCTGTCTGAATGAAAAGAAGCCTCTTGAGCTGCCCACTGTACCGCTTCCCTTGCAGGTAGGGCAGGTCTCCACTGATTCCGCACCCCTTCCTTTGCATTTGGAACAGCTTATATGTCTGGTAATTGCTATGGGCTTTGTAACACCTCTATATGCCTCTTCCAGTGTTATTTCTGTCCTCGTAAGGATGTCACCGCCCCTTGTGGGTGAAGGCCTGTGTCTGCTGAAGAGGTCAGTAAACAGGTCTCCAAAACCAAAATCAAATATATCAGCAAAATCAGGCCTGCTGAAATCAAAACCCTCGAAGGTAAAAGTTGTCTCTCCCCTGTCGTACTGTTTGCGCTTCTCGGGATCACCAAGAACTGAATAAGCCTCGTTTATCTCTTTAAATTTCTCCTCAGCCTCTTTATTGCCAGGGTTAAGATCAGGGTGGTATTTTCTTGCAAGCCTTCTGTACGCCTTTTTGATCTCTTCGTCAGAGGCATTCCTGTCAACTCCAAGAATCTTATAATAATCCTTAGTACCAACCATCTTATACTCCTTTACTGGATTTTTATTATACAAATTGATATGAATCTTGTCAAGATATAAAAAAATTTTAAAAAAATCAAGGCATTATCTAAATCTAAACTAAACCCGGCTGCATGTAATTTAAAAACTAAAGTCTTGCCATTGCAGACTTCACGGTATTTTCTAAAAGCATTGCAATAGTAACAGGTCCTACCCCCCCTGGAACAGGTGTTATATAAGATGCCTTTTTTGAAACACCTTCAAAATCAACATCACCAACGACCCTACCGTCAGGAAGTACATTTATTCCGATGTCTACAATAACAGCACCTTCCTTAACCATATCTGATGTTATAAGGCCTGGTTTACCTGCAGCAACACAGAGTATATCAGCCTGTCTGGTGAATTCTTTCAGATCAGGGGTTTTTTTATGGCAGACCGTGACAGTAGCTTCCTTTGCAAGAAGCATCAGCGAAAGTGGCTTACCAACAGCAAGGCTTTTTCCGATAACTACAGCATGTTTTCCCTCAATTTCTATATTATAGTGTTCGAGAAGTCTGATAACCCCGAAAGGAGTACAAGGCAAAAAACCAAACTGCTTTGCAAGGGCAGGATCAAATCCCTCCTTATAGAGCTGGAACGTTGATTCCTCTGCAGCAAACTTACCTATGGCAACAGAGCCAAGACCATCAACATCCTTTTCTGGAAGAATGGAATTTACAATCTTTCTTGGATTCAACCTCTTAGGCAGAGGGAAAAAGACAATTAATCCATGAATCCTCTCATCGCTGTTAATAGAGTGAACGGTATTTAGTATCTCGTTCATGCTTGCATCCTCAGGAAATCTGAATTCATAGGGCACGACTCCGGTTGCTTTACAGGCCCTGATGGTTGCCCTGAGATATTGCTGGGAAGCTGAATTTTCTCCTACAAGAAGTAGCCCGAGACCGACACGGATGCCTTCCTCGCCAATCCTTTTTACATCCTCAACAACTTTTTCTTTAATCCTTCTCGCCAGACTCAAACCTTCCATTATTATCATAAGATCATCTCCTTTGTGAAACTTTTTTAATCAGAATTAATTGATCGATTATCCAATAAGAGTGACATCCCTGACAAAGGAAGCAACAACAAAGACCTTTATATTATTGCTGTCTCCGTCTGTTGGAATAAGGAAAAACCCCTTCTTCTTTCCCGATTCAAGAAAAAAACCTTTTTCCCAGGGCATATCACCTTCCACATAACCTGTGAGTGATTCTCCATCCTTAAATTTTATAAAGACTCTCTTTAATCTCATATTAATGCCAGTGAATGCCTTTCTTTCGTTATAATCTTGCCTGCCCTCAAAGGTCTTCACAAAGAATATTGCCTTTAGTTCATTTATATTTACATTCTTTTTATCACCAGAGAGGTCCTGGATGCTCACAGTATCCTTATCAGCAGAAAAAGATTCAAGATAACCCTTCAGAACCCTACCGTCAGAGAATCTTAATACTACCCTGTCCATTTCTTATAAACTATCAGACTACTATAATGGTGTCAAGTTTTTTAAAAGAACTCAAAAGCTGAAAATCTTTAACTATAAAAAAAGATTTTGAAAATCAATTCTGGTTGACGGAAGCAAGTATTTTTTGTTTTACTATATATTGTGGGCCGTTAGCTCAGCAGGTAGAGCAGCTGACTCTTAATCAGCGGGTCGGAGGTTCGAATCCTCCACGGCTCACCACTAATGCCATATTACAGGTTTGCCATCTTTTCTTAAACCGGAAGTTATTTCCTCTTCCTCCTCTTCTGTTATAAGCATCTCGGTAACAAGTGCCTTAAGGGCTTCTGTCCTTTCAGGAGGTATATGAAATTCTTCTTCAAATCTTCTTATCTCAAATAATAATAGCCCGAGATAACCATCTATACCTCTGAATATTCCCATTCTCTTACCTCCTTTTCATTTTTGAGGCCACATGCATATTCTGTGCCTGTAAATAACTTTTTATAAGAATTTATTTACAAAAAATTTTTACTTCCATTCTGACAATTTTTGACACCCTGATTTATCAAAAATTGTCCATTCTTTGATTTTTTTAAAGCTATATTAGCGATAAATTAAAAAGTTTCTTAAAATCAGAATGGTATATTTATTGCTATCCTGACACGGAGGGTTAAAAGCTCCTTCCTGAGTATTCAGGAGAATCTTTTTACAGGAGGTAATAATAATGAAAAAGTCTTGTCTCTGTCTTCCGGTTATCCTGATTGCTTTATTCTCATTTCCACTCCTAATTAATGCTGAAGACGGTGTTGGTGCTTATGTGAATAGCAACAAGGGTACACCAATCCCAAACGGTCACTATGGTCTTATTGCAAAATATGCAGACCAGTTTCTAAGTGGCATCGCCCACAGGACAATCTATGCTGCCACACTCGTTGACGGAGTTGACCTTCCGGATGTTGCTGATGAACTTTCAGATTTCTTTTTACTTGATATAAGAAGACCAGCTGATTACTGCGCGGGTCATATAAAAGGAGCTGTAAATATCCTTTTTGAGGAGGTGGCAAAACCCGAAAATCTTATAAAACTTCCCTCAGATAAACCCATCCTTATAATATGTTACACAGGTCACACAGCAAGCCAGATCAATGCTATACTCAATATGCTTGGTTATGATGCCTGGACACTCAGATTCGGAATGACCTCATGGAGGAATGTCAGCCCCACAAGGGTCTGGTCATCACGCCAAACACCTCAGAATATTTATGGTGGAAATTACCCAATAGAGACCTGCCAGTAAGTGACAATAATCCGGGAGCAGTGCATGAAAGCACTGCTCCCCTATTTACATCCGTTTCACAAATCTTTCAGAACAATTTCTTAAAGTCCAGCTTTTATAATTTTACGCTTTTTATATTTATTTAAAAATTACAACAAATATTTAATTATGAGTATTTTATGGTAAAATTATACAGGAGGAAAAAATGAAGATGTTGAAACTATCTTTAATATCAATGCTTGTCTTATGTGCATCCTGCGCAACTCCCGTGCTTAAAAAAGAGATACTTACACAGGCAGAGGTGGCTGATCCCGCAAAGATTAAGGCAGCTCCAGAGGCATCAAAGGCCAGGCTCTTCATACTTGGAGGACTTATTGTAACTGTCAGGAATGAGCAGAGCGGTTCCATGATTGAGGCTGTATTTATCAGGGCAGATGAAAAGGGTCATCTAAAAGAGAGAGAATATGGACCGAGATTCCTGGCAAGAACAGCTGATTTTATTGATCCTGTTATATACAAGGCAGGAAGAAAGATTACCATAGCAGGAGAATTCTCGGGTTTTGAAAAAGGCAAGATAGGAGATATGGAGTATGATTATCCTGTCTTCCTGATAAAGGATATTTACCTCTGGCCTGAAGAAAAGATATACGAGGCTCCCCCCTGGTGGTACGACCCCTGGTATTACTGGTGGTATGATCCGTGGTGGAGATACAGGTATCCATACTGGTATTAAACCTGAGAGATTATACTTAATTATCCTCTAAGTGCATTCTGTTTAAGATATGACAGAAATAAAACTCATCCATGATATTATAGTAAACTCAATAAAAAAGCGATTATCAAGGGAATTTCCTGAGATAAAGATAAATCCCTACGGAGAAAGGTCTTATGCCTTTCAGGACCTCTATCCTGACCTGATAATCTCAGCCCAGGGCATGGTAATTTCTGTTATTGAGGTGGAGACAGAAGAGACCCTTTCAGAACAGAAGGTCACTGAATGGAAGAGATTGGTAGATTCGGGCATAAAACTCACAGTTGTCGTTCCAAAGACCGAAAAGGTTAAGCTTACAGATATGCTCTGGAATAACGGTCTTGCCGGAAAAATAGGAATAGGAACTTTTGAGATAAATATAAATCTTCCCTGAATTATTCAACCTTTGTGTGCCTTATCATCTTCCCCTCAACCATATAGACAACCATCTCGGCAATATTAGTTGCATGGTCTGCAATGCGCTCAATATACTTGGCAATATATGTGATCTTCACAGCCCTTGATACAGTCTTGGGATCCTGGATCATGAAAAAAAGAAGTTCATTGAACACCTGCACAACAAGTCTGTCTACCTCATCATCCCTCTTTATCACATCATAGGCTATCTGGGGGTCTCTCCTTACAAAGGCATCAAGGACATCTATAAGCATACCCTGGGCAATCTCGGCCATTCTGGGTATATCTATATAGGGCTTGAGTGGTGGCTCTTCATTAAGTTCAATTGCCCTCTCGCATATGTCTTCTGCAAGGTCACCCATTCTTTCAAGGTCTGTTGTTATCTTCATTGCAGTTGTAATGAATCTCAGATCACCTGCCTTGGGCTGTCTTAGAGCAATGAGTCTTATGCATTCTTCATCTATCTCCACATCAAGGGCATTTATCTGGTGATCCTTTTTTATGACCTCTCTTGCAAGATCGCTGTCCCTCTCAACAAGGCTCTTAATTGAATCCCTTATAGCCGCCTCAACAAGAAGACCCATCTTTAAGACCTTTTCCTTGAGATTCCTCAATTCCTCATCAAAAACAGCCATTTATCCGAACCTCCCCGTTATATAGTCCTCAGTCAACTTTTCTGAAGGATTGGTGAATATTTTATCAGTTCTGCCGAATTCTATTAATTCACCAAGCATCATAAAACCTGTCCAGTCTGAAATCCTGGCAGCCTGCTGCATGTTATGGGTAACGATTAATATTGTAACACTTTTCTTTAAATCCACCATAAGCTCTTCTATTTTTGCAGTTGCTATTGGATCAAGAGCTGATGTTGGCTCATCAAAAAGAAGTATCTCTGGATCTGTGGCTAAGGCCCTTGCTATACATAACCTTTGTTGCTGTCCACCAGATAATTCAAAGGCTGATTCGTGTAATCTATTTTTAACCTCATCCCACAAAGCTGCCTTTATTAAGGACATCTCTACTTTCTCATCAAGAATACTTTTCTTCTTTATTCCTCTTATCCTTAAACCGTAGGCAACATTTTCATAAATAGACTTAGGGAAAGGATTGGGTTTCTGAAAAACCATACTTATTCTCATCCTCACAGCAATCGGATCAATTCCTTGAGACAGGATATTAATATTCTCAGGATAAAGAAAAATTGAACCTTCATATCTGTTATTAGGATAGAGGTCATGCATCCTGTTAAAACACCTCAATAAAGTTGTTTTACCGCAGCCTGAAGGTCCAATAAGAGCTGTAACCTTATTTTTTTCAACAGGCATATTAATACCTTTTAAAGCATGAACATCTCCGTAATAAAAATTAAGATTCTTCACCTCTGCCTTTAAGTCTCTCGGGTAATTTGTCATAGAACCTACCACCTGATTTTTTTTCTGAATTTGTATCTAATATAAATTGCTATAGCATTCATTAATAAAGTCATTATTAAAAGAATAATACCAGCAGCTGCAGCGTTAAGATGAAATTCCTTCTGAGGTCTGGATACCCAGTTAAACATCTGAATTGGAAGTACGGTAAAAGGATCCATCAGCCATTTAAAGGAAATAAAAGGAAATTCAGATATAAGGGGGGAGGAGGGAAGGAAGGCGATGAATGTTAGTGCTCCTACTGTTATAATTGGAGCCGTCTCTCCGATTGCTCTAGAAAGTCCTATAATTATGCCTGTTAATATACCTCCCATGGAATATGGTAAAATATGCCATCTCACTGTCTGCCACTTTGTTGCACCAAGTGCATAAGAGGCCTCTCTGATTGAATTAGGAATCGCCCTTATAGATTCCCTTGTTGCCATTATTATTATTGGCAGTATAAGAAGTGCAAGGGTTAGACCTCCTGTGAGTATGCTCTCCCCTAATTTGAAAAAATACACGAATAATCCAAGGGCTAACAGCCCATAAACAATGGAAGGCACTCCCGCAAGATTGGATATGTTTATTTCAATTATATTTGTTAACCAGTTTTTTCGTGCATATTCTTCAAGGTAAACTCCGGCAGCAATTCCTAAAGGAACAGCGGCACAGGCAGTTACAATCATAACAAGGAAAGTCCCTACCCATGCTGAAAGTATTCCGGCCTCTTCAGGGAATCTTGAAGGGAAGGAGGTAAGAAATTTATAGCTTAATCTGGAAAAACCATCTATAACTAGATCTACAAAAAGTACTAAAAGTAAAAGAAGCCCTACAAGTGTAGATATAAGACCTACGATAAGAAATATCTGGTCCCAGAACTTTGAAATTGATATTCGTTTTTTTAAATATTCATTCTCTGAATTTTTGTTCATTTAGTAAGCTTCCCTTATCTTTTTTCTTAAAAAGAATCCTATTATATTTAGAATAAGTGTGATAAAAAATAAAACTATCCCAGCTGCAAATATTGTACGGTATTCCATAGTGCCATGGGGCACATCTCCAAGACTCACCTGCACAATATAGGAGGTCAGTGTCTGAACAGGTTCTAATGGGTTGGCTGTAAAATTTGGCATCATACCTGCAGCAATAGCCACCACCATAGTTTCTCCGATAGCCCTTGAAACACCCATTATAAAGGCAGCAGATATGCCTGAAAATGCTGCTGGTATAATTACTTTAAAGGCAGTCTGGAATTTCGTAGCACCCATGGCATAAGAGCCCTCTCTTATATGCATGGGTACTGCCTTCATTGCGTCTTCACTTACAGAACTTACATAGGGAATTATCATTATACCGATTATTATCCCAGGGCTTAAGGCGTTAAATCCTGATAGATCAGGAATTATCTTCTGTAGTAAAGGTGTAAGAAAAAGAAGTGCAAAGTATCCATAGACAACTGTAGGAACTGCCTCAAGAAGCTCAAGTATGGGTTTTACAGTCTCTCTGAATTTGTGAGGTGCATATTCACTGAGATAAATAGCAGCTGTAAGACCAAGTGGCACAGCTACAATTAATGCTATAATTGTTATAAGAAAGGTACCTGCCACAAGAGGTAATATACCAAATTTTGGATCAGCAAAAAGGGGAGTCCAGACCGTACCTGTAAGAAATTCAACTAAGGATACTTCCTTAAAAAAGCCAAAGGACTCATAAGAAAGAATAAAAACAATAGATACTGTAATAAAAATGGATGATAGGGCACCCAGAAAAAGAGATGCCTCTATCATATGCTCTTTTATTTTTTGTTTAATCTTTGATTTCATATGTTCAATATTATGAATTTTTTATGTTACAAAAATATTACAATAATGTTAAAGGCATGTTACGAATATTAAGAAGCTCAGATAGCCGGGGGTTAGCCCCCCGGCATGTTAAGAAAATAAACTAGGAAATAAAATTTTTATTTTTCTGCTTCGCGTTTGAGAAGATCCTCTATTTTTACTCCAACCTCTGCTTCACCACCAAACATTGTACCTGTCTTTCTTTTAGCAAATCTCTCTTCTGCAAGCTTGTAGGCCCTTTCAGGTAGGGGTACATACTTTACCTGTTTTACAAGTTTTGAAGCATTTTTCAGATAAAATTCTACAAACTCTTTAACTTCGGGTTTTTCTGCAGCACTTTTATTTACATAGATAAAAAGAGGTCTTGAAAGGGGCTGGTATGAACCATCCATAACAGTCTCCATTGATGGAAGAACTGCCTTGCCAGTCTTAGGATTAACTATAGCAACAAGCTTTAATTTGTCCTTATTTTCTTCATAATAGGCAAGTCCGAAAAAGCCCAGGGCATTTCTGTCTCCAGCTATACCCTGAACGAGTACATTGTCATCTTCACTTGCCGTAAAGTCACCTCTTGATGCCTTTGCCTTACCAACTATTGCTTCTGTGAAATAATCAAATGTCCCTGAATCAACACCTGCACCGTAAAGTTTCAAAGGTGCATCAGGCCATTCCGGTCTTACCTGATTCCATTTCATGATCTTACCCTGTGCTTCGGGCTCCCATATCTTTTTAAGCTCCTCAACTGTCATCTTATCAACCCATGTATTTTTAGGATTTACCATTACAGCAAGGCCATCGTATGCAATGGGCAGCTCTATATACTCAATTCCAGCTTCCTTACAGGCATCGATCTCTTTTTTGAGTATAGGTCTTGAGGCATTGGATATATCTGTCTCTCCCCTACAGAATTTCTTGAATCCTCCACCGGTTCCAGATATTCCAACGGTTACCTTAACTGCACCCTTCTTTGCCTTCTGGAATTCCTCCGCTACAGCTTCTGTAATAGGATAAACAGTGCTGGAGCCATCGATCTTGACAATCTTTTCTTGAGCATGGAGAATTGATGTTTTGGTAAACATCATCATCAATGCAAGGCTTAACAAAAGCAGTCTCTTAAACATTCTTCTACCTCCTTTTAAAGGATTAATTTCTAAACCAGTGATCCCTTGAAAACTAAGGTGTCGCAAAATATCTGTGTCTTATAATTATGTTTTAAACCTTATTGACCACCCCCTTTCTGACTTTTATTTGGAGCCATTTAGGATATCTCAGTTGCATTGTTAAAAATAGAAATGCATTATAATTTTGTTAAAAATCATCAGGCTACTCCCATATGCTCCCTTGCAAAAGCAATCAGTGAGTAAATATAAAATACGCATGCCTCATAATGTCTGCTCATACATAGGCTCAGATCAGCGTCCTCAAGCTCGATGATGAGCTTATGGTTGATATTACAAAACTTTCCATCAGGGACTTCACCTAAATAGGGACATGTTATAGAGCCTGCCATAATTTTCTCCTTTCTAGAAGAATTGAACCTTAAATAGGCTAAAACATTTATGTTAAATTAATGTTACATGCCTGTGAATTTTTTGTAAAAGCCTTAAAATCAAATGACCTAATTTTCCTGTTTACTAATAGAACACTGTTTCTGTCCTGCGCCTGACATAAGGTAGTAAGCGACTTTTGTCCTGAGCTCACATAAGTTACCCTTGCATATATAACCTTTCACTTTATATTCAGCAACAGCCTTTCTGAGTGAATCCTCATCATTAGATGAATAAAATACAACTGGAATTGATCTTGTTTTATCATTTGATTTTAAAAGAGTGGCAAGTTTTTCTCCTGAAAGTCCTGGCATATTAACATCAAGTAAAACAAGATCAGGTCTTATATTTCCTATGATAGCAGTTGAACCAAAGGCTCCCTGATGGATAATTACCTCATATCCTTCACCTTCAAGAATTTCTTTTGTTGCAATTAGATGTCTTTCATCATCATCAATGATTAGAACCCTATGTTTACGTTCCATAGTACTCCTCCTTTTTATAGATTAAAGGAAGAAGGACCTCAAATGTGGTACCCTCTCCATATTTGCTTGAAACAGAAATTTTTCCTCCTAGAAGATCTACAAGATTTTTTGTTATGGTTAATCCGAGGCCTGTACCTTCGTATCTTCTTGTCTTTACATCCTCAAGCTGACTGAAGGCAGTAAAAAGCTTCTGGAGGTCCTCTTTCTTTATTCCTATGCCTGTATCACTAACTTGAATTTTTACATGCCCATCTTCTTTTAAAAGAGAAAGAGTTATCCTTCCCCTCTCTGTAAATTTTGCTGCATTACTCGTAAGATTAATTAATATCTGCCTAACCTTAACTGGGTCGGACTCCAAGATTAAAGTACTGTAAGATGAAAGGAGTATTACCTCAACAGGCTTATTTCCTAAAAGAACACGAGTTGTCTCAATAACCTCACGCATTAATGAAAGGAGGTCAAATTCCTCAATAAATACCTCCATCTTTCCTGCCTCTATCTTTGCAAGATCAAGGATATTATTTATTACCGCCTTAAGGTTTGCTGCACTTGACATCAAAAGCGAAAGCCTGTCCTTGAGCTGGTCAATATAACCTTTCTCAGCAGATATCCTCATGAGTTCAGCAAGCCCCATGATGGCATTAACTGGTGATCTCAGTTCATGAGTCACATGGGCAATAAACTGAGATTTCAACGCATTCAATCTCTCCAGTTCCTTTGCTCTTTCATGTGCAAGCTCCTTCTGTATTATGCTATTTGCAAGTGCATTACTCTGCTGGATTATGAGCTGTTTAACAGAAAGCAGTCCTTTATAATAACCATGATCATCCACTACAACAATGTCATCATAAATGTCTTCTGGCGGTCTATCCAGTGCCATTTCTATAGCCACATCCAATCTCTCTGCTTCATTTATTATTAGTGGCTCAGGATCAGCTATCAAAATAACCGGCTTCTTTCCGTAAAGCTCAAATCCATACCTCCTAAACAGAGTAAATAGCAATTTTGGTCTTGTTACAAGAGCTACAGGTTCACCGCATTCCACGAGGGCTATTGCCTCTCTCTTTGCCGACTCAAAAAATCTCTCAGCTACAAGATTTGTCAAAGTATTCGGTGCTAACCATTCTCTGGAGGTTATCAACTTTCCAACTGCTGGAGAAACCAAATCTGATAACTCCATCTCTGACTCCTTACTTTCTTAAAGCAAACCCAGAATATTCTGAGTTTAACTAATATACTTTCCTTACCCAAGCTACTGTCTCTTAAATATAGCAATCTCTATACTTATCACTGAGACAAATATCTATACTGACTCCTCAATGTACTCAACTGATATAACAGCAATCCTGCAGTAAAGACAGCAAAAATCGTCTTCTAAAAATAGGCAGACCTTCTTCATACCCGCTCATTACCATCTAAGGCCACACACTCTCTAATACCCTCATCACTTTTTAACAATAGCTCATCCACCACATAGATATCAAAAAGACAGTCACTATCTGAATAGAATCGGATGATGTAAACTCCATCAATCTCTTCAATAATCGCTTTCATACTTCCTCCTTATTGCCAGTGCATGATCATTAAGATTATACCTGCTATTAATAGGCTCATAATCAGAATGTCCTCAATTCTCTGTAAGAATTCTTTATTCATGTTTAACCTCCTTTCTATCAGGAGAATAGATTACTGCCAGTACCCTTATGCCTCCAAGCACAAGCAAGAGTACGGCAAGGGCAATTATCTCCTGTGCACCTGTATTATGATGATAGAGCCCTATCATTATCTCTCTCAGTATAAATACCATTACAGCATCCACGATAAAGGTTATCTTGAGTCTGTGTACCTCAAAATAATCAATAATACTCCTCAGGAGCTCTATAACTATGAACATGGTGAGGATATTTGTTACCATTATGTCAAAGCCCTTAGATATCTGCTCACTCTTAAATACAACCTTAAGATCAAGATAGACCCTTGCAATTCCTATCATGAGTGTCAGAATCACAAGGGGTATCAGAAGTTTGATTATTATGTCAGTTACCTTTTTAAAGATTCTCATGGTGGATTATAAAATTAATAAGTTAAATGGCTATGAAAGAGAGATTAAATTTAAGTTAAATAACTGCTCAGGCTATATACCCTTTCTGAGACATTCTGAGAAATAAGGTGGAAGCCCGCTGGCAATTATGGCAGATGTAATCTTTTCTATGTCATAAGGTATCCTTAAAAATTCTGTTTTTATATCTTTTTCTTCTATATCAACAACACACAGACAGGCCCTGGGATCTCCATCCTTCGGTCTACCAACACTTCCAGCATTAATGAATATCTTATTTCCTATATCCTTTCTGTAAGGAAGGTG
Organism: Thermodesulfovibrionales bacterium; assembly: GCA_026417875.1. NCBI lineage: Bacteria > Pseudomonadati > Nitrospirota > Thermodesulfovibrionia > Thermodesulfovibrionales > Thermodesulfovibrionales bacterium. The sequence continues at coordinate 14,417 of JAOACK010000021.1, forward strand.
GGTATGACCGTAAATCATTATATCTGCTCCGGCTCTATCAGCCATCTGTAGAAAGAACTTTTCATCCCTTTCTTCATACCAGTAAAGATTATTCTTTATTGGCGTTGCATGAAATATCTTTATCTTCCAGCCATGAATCTCAAGTTCTATCTGAAAGGGAAGTGACCTCATATATTCCCTGGTACGCTCTGTAGCATGCCTCTTGGTCCATTCAAAGGCTATCTGTGCCATCTCCGCCTGAAGGGGATCCTCGTATCTGCATCCACAGTGTTCTTTGTTATGCGCCACTGCATAGTCATAGTTTCCCTGCACACCATCTATATTATGCTCAATCAGGAAATCGACTACCTCATTTAAAAAGGGTGCATAACCTCCAAGATCACCTAGGTGATAAATCTTGTCCACTTTCTGTGACAGAGATTCATTGTAGACAGCCCTTAAGGCTTCTATATTTCCATGAATATCACCAAGGATAGCCATCTTCATTCATGCAAACCTTGTCTTTATTGCATCTATTATTCTGTATCTTAAAGCACTCACACCTGTATCAGGAAGCGCAGAGAGCAAGGAGTTTTTTCCTATAATATACCTGTTACCTCTCCATACAACAGTATTGCTTACAAATGGAATGAACCAGATAAATCCTATCAGGATATCCTTTAATGGTGATAACAGATAATATATCTTTGAAGAGGCAGGAATATGTTCAGTTTCATTCTTTCTTATAATGGCATCCAGAGAGTAATCAGAAAGGATTTTCAGGACACTAACAAGGAGTGCAAAGGATATTGTTATGTCTGATATCTCCATTAATGCCAGAGGAAGGAATGACAGAAATACCGGGTTACAGAGCAGCTCGGAAAAATATCTTATACCACCTATCTTCCACCTTATCTTGCCCCATCTTGTGTGTCTGTTCATAAATCTTCTGATGTTCCAGTATTCATTGACATTCTTGATCATGTGGCGTGAGAGTATGACTTTCTTACCCTTCTTGTGTATCTCCTTACCGATAATGTAGTCCTCTGCAAGGATATCCTTGAAAGCCTCGAGTCCTCCAATACTCTCAAGATCACTCTTTCTCATAAGCATTGATTTTCCAATAACACAGGGCATCTTTAAAAATCTATCGAGAAAGCATACACTTCCAAGTATAAAAGTGTTGAGGTGGAGATTTTCAAAGATCGAGCCGATAGACCTTCCTCCGGTGCCTCTTATGAGGTTGGTTACAAGGCCAACCTCCTGGTCCTCCATGTGCTTCATTATTTCCCTGAGATAATTTTTATCAACCATTACATTACTATCGCTTATGAGTATATAATCATATTTAGCAGCCCTGTATGCTGGTATGAGATTGTTGATCTTGGGGTTCAGGCCGCTGTAATTTCTCTCAACTATGATAGAGATATCTTTTTCAGGATATCTGTCCTTTATCTTTCTTGCTATCCTGTAGGCAGGGTCATTATGGTCCTGAAGAGAAAAGATTATTTCGTACTCAGGATAGTCAAGCTTACAGAAACTCTCAAGGTTATCCAGAAGATTATCATCAAGTCCTTTGAGTGGTTTAAGGATAGATACAGGAGGCTGAAAAGGAGCACCTGGTTCTCTGTCCGAGGATGAGCTGATGTCTCCGTAATCAGAATCATGTTTTTTGTTCTTAAATGTCATCCATACAGCAACTATCTGTAAAAGATAGGCAGTAAAACCAAGAACTGTCAGGGCTGCTGAGATATAAAATATTTCCATGCTTCCTCCTAATTTCTGAATAGTGTTATGGCTACTCCCCTGTTATTTCTTATGCATTCCTTTATTGCTTCAACATTCTTTTCGCAGTTAAGAAGTGTCTTCCATGAATAAAGATGTCTTGCCTTGTGAAAATCACTGTTTGCTATGTAAGGGTATTTCTTAAGGCTTATAACATTAAAAACATCATCCCTGTTTGCAATCTCCCAGGCGTCTATGTATTTTGCATACCTTTCCCTGTTATTCCATAGAAAGAGGGTATCCCTTGTTATATCGCTTGTGTGATGGGGATGGCAAGCTACAATAAGGGCATCCTGCTCTTTTGCCCTGAGAAATATCTGCTCGTAGCTTAGACAGGCCGGAATAAACTCCTTTATGTCAATTATTAGGATATGAGCTGACCTTTCAGGTGAAATATAATTCTTGCTTATCTCTACTCCAGGTATAACGAGCATCCCGTATTTATTCCATGCCCTCTCTGCCTCATATCTTATCTCTGAGATGTATTCAACAAAGTTTTCCTCAACAACCGAGAGTCTGAATCTCCTTGCCAGCTGACCTATAGAACTGTCTCCATTAACTACATGGTCTGTTATTGCTATTACATCAAATCCTGCCTGACCAAATATATCAACTACCTTTCTTAACTCCAGTGAGCCATCGGAGTACTTAGTATGAATATGAAAATCACAGAGGAGCATCACTATAGCCTGACCTGTTTTTATTTATAAACTCCATGCTAACATTAGGATAGGATATTAAAATTAAGTGAGTATTAAGAGAGGGTTAAATTTTTGTCACAAAAGCCGCTACAGGCTTTTAAAATTTCCTGCTTTTTATGATGTATGAATAATAGGCAGCAGCACTGGTAGGTTTTCGCTCAAGGGTATCAAAATCCACCTTATACAGACCGAATCTTGCATCAAGACCCTGAAGCCATTCATAGTTGTCTATTAGGGACCAGTAAAAATATCCCCTCACATCAATACCATCTCTTATACACTTTTCAAGGACATCAATATGTCTCTTCATAAATTTTATCTTCTTTTCTGAATCATGAGTGGCAATACCGTTTTCAGTTATTATTATCGGTACATTCAGCCTGGAGGCATATCTTAAAACCCTTTCAAGACCATGAGGATATATCTCCCATCCCATGTCTGTAAGTCCGTAACCATCAATATCCCTGTGCCTCAGCTCTATACCCATTTTTTTGAAGGGATTAAATCTTATATGAATTCTTGTGTAATAATTCACTCCAAAAAAATCAAGTTTTCCCTTTATGGGGACATCCATTTCAATGCTCTTTTTAAAAGGCAGTCTCAGTCTCAACCTTCCTGTAATAAAGGCATCAATTAGAGAATGATTGTAAAAATATTTTGCAATCTCTGAAAGTAGCCTGTCTAAAGGGTTTAACCTCCTCCATGGTGCAAAGACTGCCATGTTATGGGCAAGGCTTACCCTGGCATCGGGTATTTTTGAATGAATAACCTCATAAGCCATGGCATGACAGACAAGGATATTTTTTAAGGCCTTTATTGCCAGTGAGAGATCCCTGATCCCTGGAGGCATACAGCCCTCCAGATAACCACCGAGCAGAAGGACATAGGGTTCATTAAAGGTTATCCAGTACCTCACATCCTTTATCTCATCAGTTATCCTTTCTACATAATTTAAAAATTTCTCTATGGATGCATCCTCATGCCAGGGATATTTTTTAATGAACCATAAGGGATGGGTAAAGTGATGAAGGGTTACCATTGGTTCTATATCGTTATCAATAAGGATCTTCACTATCTCCTTATAACGCTTAAGGGCTTTTTCATCCCAGAGGATTTCTTTTGGCTGGATTCTGCTCCATTCAAAGGAAAAGCGGTAGGCATTAACACCCAGTTCCTTAAGCAATAAAAGGTCATCTTTATAAAGGTCATAGTGGTTTGTTATATCAGGTCTTGCACTGAGTATCTCATCCCAGGACGTCCAGTCAGCATAGGGAGAACCCTCAAGCTGAAAGGCAGATGTCGATACACCCCATAAAAAGGTCCTGCTATTGTCCGCCATAAAATATTGACCCTTATCCTGTAATTATCTTTACCTTTGTCCCTTTTCCCGGTGTGCTTTCGATCTCCATATCCCACCCATGGGCCTTAACAAGGTGCTTGACGATCGCAAGCCCAAGACCAGTGCCACCCAGTTCCCTTGACCGGGCCCTGTCAACCCTGTAAAATCTTTCTCCAAGTCTGGACAGATGCTTCTTTTCTATTCCGCATCCCGTATCTTCAACAAAGATGGTTATCCTTCCTCCACTGTCATAAGCCCCTACCGTGACACCACCAAATTCAGTAAACTTTATACCGTTATCAATCAGGTTCAGTAGTATCTGTGATAATCTATCCCTGTCAGCCCTTATTACTGTTTCTTCAGGAACCATCTTTTTAAGATAAAGACCCTTAGCCTTTGCCTTTTCTTCCATTAGCAGAAAAAGGGAATCTACAAGTTCTGACAGATGAATCTCAATTAATTCTAATCTTATCTCTCCCTGCTCTATGGCTGAAAGGGTAAGGAGATCACTCACGAGTGAATTGAGCCTTTCACTGTGCTTTTTTATGATCTCAAGAAACTTCTCTGCATTTTCCCTGTCCTCCATCGCACCATCAAGGAGTGTCTCTGCAAAACCCTTGATTGCTGTGATAGGAGTCTTTATCTCATGGGCTACATTTGCAACAAAATCCCTCCTCACCTGCTCAAGCCTTTTGATTCTGGTTATGTCATAGAAGGTCATCATTATGCCGAATTCAACAGGTGATGCTGTTACTGAAAGATGTCTACCATCTCTTAAAGGGATCTCCCTGGTAATTGAACCTTTAAGGGATCTTGCATCCTCCATCAAAGAGATGAGCTCAGCCTCTCTGAGAATCTCTGTAACTGTCATATCTTTGTATGGATTGCCAAAGCCAAGCAGTTCCTGAAGTCCTCTGTTTAGAAGAACCACCCTGTTGTCATCTCCAATTATTAACACCCCTTCTTTCATGTTCTGGAATACCTTTTCTAATGTCTCCTTCTCTTTTTTAAGCTCCCTCAGCCTTATCTCAAACTCCGAGGCAAGATCCATTATTCCGGTCAGGATATCTCCAAGTCTGTTTTCTCTATCAGGAATAATTCCTGCATCCCTGTTATCAAAATCATGCCTGCGAATGTGATAGAGAAAATTTATGATTCTATTTATCTCTCCTTTCAGTCTTTCAGACCATAAAAACCAGATCGTTATAAAAGAGACAATTATAAGAAGATAGGATATAAATCTGGGCAATTTAAAATATATTTCGAGAGCAGCTATAAGAAGAAGTGCTCCAATAAAAAAACAGATCATGCTTTTTTTATTCATGAAACCTCTTCAGCCTCAATATAATATCCAGCACCCCTCCTGGTCTTTATATATCTTGGATTTGATGGGTCATCCTCTATCTGTTCCCTGATCCTTCTTATATGAACATCAACAGTCCTCGGCTCAACAAATACCTCATTACCCCATACTGCATCAAGCAACTGCTCTCTGGAAAATATTCTGCCTTTCCTTTCTGCCAGATAAAGAAGGAGCCTGAATTCTGTCGTACTCAATCTGATCTCTCTGTTCTTTACCCTAACGGAATATCTTTCCCTGTCTATCTCAAGATCTCCTATCTTTAAAATCTTTTCCATAGTTTCTGGTTTTCTAGATATCCTTCTGAGGAGGGCCTTGACCCTTGCTATCAGTTCCCTGGGGCTGAATGGTTTTGTAACATAATCATCAGCGCCCATCTCAAGACCTATTACCCTGTCGATCTCCTCACCCTTTGCTGTGAGCATTATCACAGGTATGTGAGAAAGCCTGGCATCAGATCTTATAACCCTTAAGACCTCAAGACCATCCATCCCTGGAAGCATGAGGTCAAGAATTACAAGGTCAAATCCATTATCTTTCAGTTTTGAAAGGGCATCAGGACCATCATAGGATGCAGCTGTGGAAAAGCCCTCTTTTTTAAGATTGTAGGATACAAGCTCTACAAGGTCCTTTTCGTCATCAACTATGAGTATCCTTTTCATAGTATTTAATATTACAGAAAAATCAGTTTACGTTACAAGGTAGTCCGAAAAGAAGATGACTTAATTTTAAGTTTAACAGAAAAACTTCTATGTGCTATTATACTTTATATTGAGATCATGAACAGATTGATAAATGAAAAATCAGCTTATCTCAGGCATGCAGCATCCCAGAAGATTGACTGGTATCCATGGTCAGATGAGGCCTTTGAGAGAGCAGGCAGGGAAGATAAACCTGTATTTTTAAGCTCAGGTGCTATATGGTGCCACTGGTGTCATGTAATGGCAGAGGAGAGTTTTAATGATGAAGAGGTAATAGAAATCCTGAATAAGGACTTTATATGTATAAAAATTGACAGGGACGAAAGACCAGATATAGACAGAAGACTTCAGCTTGCTGTTCAGGCAATAACCGGCACAGGTGGATGGCCCCTCAGTGTATTTCTTACACCTGAAGGAAAACCCTTTTTTGGAGGAACCTATTTTCCTCCTGATGACAGATACGGTAGACCAGGATTCAAAAGGATTCTTAAAAAAGTTCTTGATTTCTACAGAAAAAACAAAGATACCCTCATGGAGCAATCTTCAAGGCTCATGGATTTAATTTCTGAAAAAAAGACAGCCAGAGGCAATCTTGAGTCTGATCTAATAGAATTAGCAAGGTCAGCTATTATATCAGCCTATGATCCCCAGAATGGTGGCTTTGGAAGAGCACCAAAATTTCCCATGCCAGGAACTTTTGAATTTCTGATAAACAGGATATTTTTTGAAGGTAATGACAGTATCCTGACCAGAATCTTAAACACCACCCTTAAATCAATGGCAAAAGGTGGCATTCATGACCAGATAGGAGGAGGTTTTCACAGATATTCCACTGATGAGGTATGGATAATACCCCATTTTGAGAAACTATGCGATGATAATGCCTGGCTTCTGAGAAATTATATTGATGCCTACAGTCTAACTGGTTTACCATACTATGAAGAAGTGGCAAAGGGAATAATAAATTTCATACAGACCACCCTTTATGACCGTGATGGTGGTTTCTATGCCTCTCAGGATGCTGATGTAACACCTGATGATGAGGGCGGTTATTTCACCTGGACCTATCAGGAGATAAAGGGACTTCTCGATGAGAAGGAATTAATAGTCATTACAGAACATCTCTTTCATGAAAAAGGTTCGATGCACCATGCACCTTATAAGAAAGTCCTCTTTGTTGTTCAGGAACCAGAGGAGATTGCAGAAAAGCTATCAATGAAGACAGAGGAGATCAGGGAGATAATCAGTAGGGCGAAGAGCAAACTACTAGCAGCAAGAAGGAAGAGGCAGGAACCCTTTGTTGATAGAAATATTTATACATCCCTTAATGGAATGATGATAACTTCCTTTCTAAAGGCAGCAAGATTCCTGGGTATAGATGACTGCGAAGAAGTGGCGCTTAAGAGTCTGAATAGGGTTTTTTCAATTAGATACCTGAATGGTGAGCTATTTCATTCAGAAAATGTAAAGGCATTACTTGATGATTATATTTATATAATCGAGGCCCTTCTTGCAGCTTATGAGAGTACAGGGAGCAGAGATTATTTGAGGAAGGCCTCAGAATTGATGGATAAATGCATTGAAAGATTTTATGACAGTGAATCAGGTGGTTTCTTTGATACAGAGGAAGCAGTACTGGGCATCAGACTTAAGACAATTGAGGATATCCCCCACCCATCAGCAAACAGCCTTGCCATAATTATGCTTCTTAAGCTCTTTCATCTTACAGATAAAAGGACCTATCTTGAACTTGCAGAAGATTCTCTAAGAGCCTTTTCAGAAAGGGCTCAGGAGGCCGGGATCCTTTGCAGTTACTATTTTGTAGCCCTCGACTGGTATCTCAACATGCTCAGACTCTCAATTTATGGAGGAGAACTCAAAAAAACAGTACTCAAAACCTTCAGACCTTATATCACCATTCATTATCCTCAAGGAGAAATATTCTTTGCCTACGAACAAAAGAGCTATATCCTTCCCTGCCTGAGGGAAAGATGCCTTGAGCCCATCTCAGAAAAAGAGGAGTTCCTGAGATTTATTAAGGAATATAAATAATCCCCTATTCAGGTGTTTTTATGATGACATTTATCTTCCCCCTAAGAAGCTCCGCGAATCTCTTTGCATCTGATTCTGTTCCAACAATCGAGGCATAATGCATTGGTATAGCAATCTTTGGTTTTATGTCAAGGGCTGCCTGGACTGCCTCCTCTGCTGTCATTACATAGGTTCCTGAAACAGGAAGCAGGGCTATGTCCACATCCTTAAATGTCTTCATCTCAGGTATATAATCCGTGTCTCCTGCTATGTAGATCCTATGGTTATTAACCTTAAAGATATAGCCAACCCATCCACTTTCCTTTGGATGAAATTTTTTATTCGTATTGTAGGCTGGCACTGCCTCTATCTCAACTCCCATGACATTTATTCTGTCCCCTGGTTTTACTATCTTTATATTGCCTGAGAGTTTTTCAGCACAGTCCTTTGGTGCTACTATCACGGTGTCAGGTCCCTGTATGAGTTTTATATCCTCTGGAGAACAATGGTCATAGTGCTCATGTGTTATAAGTATAATGTCTGCCCTGTCCTTTTTCTTGAGCTTAAAAGGATCTGTAAAGATTACCTTTTCACCTACAATCTTGAAAGTGTCATGTCCGAGCCAGTGAATATTTTCTACCATCTTTAATACCTCCTTTCCATTTACTCCTGATGACCCAGGGTCACCTCCTGCATTTAGAGATGTTAGAAGAAAGAAGGACAGAAAAACTGAGAGAGTTAAAATTTTTTTCATTTTTACCTCCTTAATAACGCCAGAGTTTTCTTAAAAGTTCCTCCTCTTCTCTGTTAAGTTCCTCAATCCTTGCATTCAGCTCATTGACTCTTTTTTCAAGCTCTGCTTTTTCCTTCTCAAGTTCTCTCTTCTTTCTTATAGCAAGGAGCCGGCCCTCTCTTCTTATCTGAAGATTGAGTTTTTCGATCTCACTCATTATGGAGGCACTCTCTCTTTTAAGTACCTCTTTTTCATTCTGGATACTTTCAAGCCTTGCCTTTATCTCATCTTCATCTACAACGGCAGGTACGGTGACGGCTGGTTCTCTAAATGTCACTTCTGTTTCTGGTGGTTTTTCTTCCCTGTAGGGTTCGCTTATTTCTTTTATTTCTGCTATATCAGCGCTATCTATCTCAATCATACCACCTGATTTAAAAAACTGTATCCTGCCATCAGCTTTTTTATAACTCTCTACAATTATTGATGAGCCGTTCCTGAGAACTATTCTGTAGGCAGCAAGAACATCGGGAGTAAAGGTTAAGATAGAAATCAATGTTAAGAATAATAAAGTAAGAGCGCGATAGTTCCGTATAGAAAAAGCACAACAGAGGACCCAAGCCTTGCAGAAGGCAATCTGCACTGCAATGAGACCCTCAGCCCAGAGAACCATATCCCTTATCCGGCAATTAATTCTATAAGTTTATCTGCAGGTATTGCTCCAGGAATAACCCTTCCATCAGGAAGTATAATAGTGGGTGTTGAGTTGATACCGAGCTCTCTTCCCAGCGAGATGTTTTTGTCAATCTGATCTGTTTCGCAGTCAGGTTTTGGGGGTGCCTTTCCCTCAAAGTTATCTTCAAGCAATTTTAGAGACCTCTTGCAATAGATAGACTTTGACTTCCAGTATGCGTCCTGGTGGTTTGGTAAGGGGAAAAGCTTTATATAAAAGGCTATATCCTTTCTTTTCTCTATTACCTCTTTCATCTCCCTGTGAAGCCTTCCGCAGAATGGGCAGTCAGGATCTGTGAATACTATCACTCTGTATTTTGCCTTTCTGTCGCCCATCAGAAGCGCATCATCAAGGGGAATTTTTGAGGTATCTATTTTATTAAGCTCTGTAAATCTCTCCTGGGTTATATTCTTCGATGTGCTGAGCTCGACTATCTGTCCGATCATTATAAACTTTTTTGAGAAATCAAGATAGATAATTCCCTTCTTCCCATCTTTCTGTATAAATATCTCCCAGATGCCCTTTGCGGGTGATTCTGTTACTCCTGTAACCTTTACTGTTTTCAGCTCAGGTATACTGCCAGCCTTAAGAATCTTTTCAGCTTCTTCAGGCTTAAGACGGTGACAGTCACTGCACTCACCGCCTCCTCCGGTAACTGGAAATGCTCTTGCTTTAGAAAGAGATAGAGTGTGCAGATTAAAAACTAAAGCAAGAAGGATAAAGGGGATCATTAACTTTTTGGTTGTGTGCCTATCTTTTAACATTTAATATGCCCTCCATCTGTGATATCTTCTGGATAATTCCAGAAAGCTGTATCCTGTCCCTTACCTGCAGGATAAGTTCAAGATGGGCCTTTCTGTCTGGTGTAGAGAAGGCCTTCACACCTGTTATATTAACATTGAAGGAGGAGATAAGGCTACTGATACTTGCAAGCATCCCTGGCTTGTCAATTGTCTCTATGTACAGCTTTGCTGGAGCAAAGGAATCATCTGCCTTCCAGGTTACCTCTATTATCCTTGCCTCATCAACTGCAAGTTTCTCAAAATTAGGACAACCCCTCCTGTGAATTGTTACACCCCTGCCCCTTGTAACATATCCCACAAGGTCATCACCTGGAACAGGATAACAGCATCTTGATGTATGGTAGAGTATCTCATCCATTCCCTTTATACTTATTCCTTTAACAACCCTTGGCTTCTCCTGTTCCTGAACCCTGGAAGGCTTTACCTTTTCAGGAATGAGTTTATGGATTATCTGCTGTGCTGAGACCTTTCCATAACCCACAGAAACCACGAGGTCTTCATAACTCTTCATATTGAAAAGCCTCGCAAGTTCATCCTGCCTCTGCTTGAGGGTATTGAAAGGGATATCGTGCTTTCTCATTTCATCATCAATAAGCTTTGAACCCAGTTCAAAGGCCTGTTTTCTTTCAGCAGTTTTTATCCACTGTTTTATCTTGCTGCGGGCTTTCTGGGTTACAACAAAGCTCAACCAGTCCTTTGATGGAACGTGGTTTGGTGCTGTAATGACCTCGACTGTGTCTCCGCTTTTTAGCTTGTATCTTAGGGGAACCAGTTTTCCATTAACCTTTGCACCAACACATTTGTTTCCTATCTCGGTATGTACCGCATAGGCAAAATCAACAGGTGTTGCTCCAATGGGAAGTTCCTTTATCTCGCCCTTAGGGGTGAAGACATATACAACATCAGAGACCACCTCTCCCTTTATTGCCTCAAGGAATTCTCTTGGGTCTCTGTGCTCCTTGAGAGAGTTTACAAGTTCTCTCAGCCATGCTATATACTTTGCATCCCTCTCATCAAGATGCCCTTTTTCCTTGTATTTCCAGTGAGCAGCAATACCCTGTTCTGCGATCCTGTGCATCTCCTCTGTCCTTATCTGGAACTCAACCTTCTCTCCCTGGGGCCCGACCACAGTTGTATGAAGGGATTGATACATATTTGATTTAGGCATGCTTATATAATCCTTAAACCTGCCGGGAACAGTGGCCCAGAGGGAGTGAATTACGCCAAGGATGTGATAACAGTTTGCTACTGTATCGGTAATAATCCTTATTCCCAGAACATCATAAACCTCTTCAAAAGGGATCTTCTGCTTGAGCATCTTCTGGTATATACCGTAATAATGTTTTACCCTTCCTGTAATTGAGGCAGGGATATGCTCTACCTTCAATCTCTCTTCAATGGTGTTTATTATCGCTTTTATATAGCCCTCCTGCTCCGCCTTTCTCTTTGCAACCTTTTTCACAAGGTCCTGATAGAGCTCAGGCATGAGCACCTTGAATGAAAGATCCTCGAGTTCGGTCTTTAACCAGCCGATTCCAAGCCTGTTTGCAAGGGGTGCATAGATCTCAATGGTCTCCTCTGCTATAGCCCTCTGCTTCTCAGCAGGAAGATACTGGATTGTCCTCATATTATGGAGTCTGTCTGCAAATTTTATCATTATTACCCTTATATCCTCTGCCACAGCAATTAGCATCTTCCTGAAGTTTTCTGCCTGAGCTTCCTGTTTTGTCCTGAACTGAAGCTTTGAGAGCTTTGTAAGACTGTCCACAAGAAAGGCTATCTCCTTGCCGAACATATCTTCAATCTCTTCCTTTGTTGTACCGGTATCCTCTATTGTGTCATGAAGCAGCCCTGCTCCTATGGTAAGGACATCCATCTTCATATCTGCCAGTATATCAGCAACTGCAAGGGGATGGCTTATATAGGGAGTACCCTCTATCCTCTTCTGGGCACAGTGAGCTTCACGGGAAAAGATATATGCCCTTTTTATAAGTTCAACGTCAGCCTGAGGATTGTAGGCAATTATCTTTTTTATGAGAGAGGCAATTGATATTACTTCAGCCATAATTTATTATAACAATAAATGCGTGATAAGCATGAATAAACAGGAGATGTATGGTCATTATGAGATATAATTTTTTTATGATTCTGCCAAGGATAAAACCTATGGTTTTACTCACTCTTTCTATAATTCTCTGTATCCTCACCTTTTCAAGAAACATTATCTGGAAAGATGAGATAAAACAGTGGGAGGATGTGGTTAAGAAAAGCCCAAAAAAATCAAGGGCATGGACTATGTTAGGAATAGGATATATAAAGGAAAAGTTTCCTGATAGGGCTATACCCTTGATACTGAAGGCTATTGAGCTCGATCCATTAAATGTAATAGCATGGAATGCCCTCGGTGATGCCTATCTTGACCTAAATCTTCCAGAAAAAGCAATTATGCCATTAAAGCAGGCTATTAAAATTAAATATGATTATGTAAGAGGCTGGTCTAATTTAGGAGCTGCTTATCTTGAGCTAAATCTTTTTGAGGAAGCCATCTTGGCACTCAGAAATGCATTAATGTTAGACCCTTATTCAGTAGATATTCACTATAATCTTGCAGTAACCTATCATAAACAGGGAGAGCTTGATAAAGCTATTGAGGAATACAAAAATGTATTAAGGCTGAATCCTTATGATGAAGATGCCCGGTATAATCTCAATCTTGCATACAGGCAAAAATATAAATTACAGTAGAATTTTAAGATTCTTAAATTAAACCTCATTCCACAGCCTTCCTTATTGCCCTTATCTTTAGCTGTATAGCTCTTCTTCCATTGAAGTCATTGATCTGGGGAAGGAAGGCAATGTCAACAGCCCCTGATGTGATATCTATGAGATCTGCCATGCCAAATCCTATGACATCAAATTCACTTCCACCCTGTTTAAGTCTCAGTTTGAGATGACCGTTTCCCACCACCCTCCGCTCAAGAGGAATTATATTCTTTGCTCCAAAAAGGGGCTCCTCATTTCCATAACCGAGAGGCTCAAGCCCTTTAAGCTCGCTAAGAAGGCCGTAATTTATCTGTTCAAAGGCTACCTGGGCATCTATCCTTAGGGTGGGTACTGGTTTTTCATCTCCCAGGCGGTCTCTCAGAGCCTTTTTAAGGGCCCTTTCAAAATGATCAAAATCCTTCAGATAAAGACTCATTCCAGCTGCCTGACTGTGGCCTCCGTATCTCAGGAAGAATCCCTGAAGGGAGTCAAGTATCTTAATAATATCTATCTCAGGAATACTCCTTACAGATCCTGTTGCCACTCCATCCCTTAGCGTGAATATAAAGGCAGGTCTATAAAATTCCTCCTGAAATCTCGATGCAATTATGCCGAGAACGCCGGGATGCCAGCCCTCTTTAATGAGAACGATTCCATCAGGTATTTCGTCATACTTGAGTCTGAAAATCTCAAGTGCCTCTTCGTAGATATCTTCCTCAATCAACTGTCTCTTTCTGTTGAGTTTATCAAGCCATAGAGCAAGGGTCTCTGCCTCTGAAGAATCTTCTGTAAGAAGCAGTCTTATAACATCTCCTGCCTCCTCAAGTCTTCCTGCTGCATTGAGTCTCGGTATAAGGGTAAAGGAGAGGTTTGAAGCTGTGAGCTCTCTATCTTTCATACCCGCTAACTCAAGGAGCGCCCTCAAACCCGGTCTCTCTGAATTTTTTAGAAAAGAAAGTCCCTCTGAAAGGATATGTCTGTTTTCACCTTTAAGGGGCACAATATCTCCAACTGTTGCGATGGTAAGGAGGTCGAGATATTCCCAGAGATGCTCGATACTGCCATAAAGTGCCTGAAGAAGCTTGAAAACAACTCCAGCTCCTGAAAGATGCATGGTGCTATCCTGAGGATTGATCTTTGGATTCAGCACAGCTATTGCCTCGGGAAGAATGGGTTTATTCTCCTTCATAAGGGGTAGGTGATGGTCTGTAATTATAAGATCAATCCCAAGCCTCCTTGCCTCCCTTGCAATACTGAAAGATTTTATACCGCAATCAACTGTAATGATTAGAGAGGCGCCTTTATCCCTTGCCATTCTCAGTCCTGCTTCATTAAATCCATATCCATGGAAATGTCTTGATGGAATAAAAAAATGCACATCTGCACCAAGTCTTTTTAAACCATCAAAAAGAATTGCCGTTCCTGATAGACCATCTACATCATAATCTCCGTGAATGAAAATACTTTCCTTATTCCTTATAGCTTCCTTTATCCTCAAAACTGCATCCCTCATGCCTTCAAAATCAAAGGGATCTGAAAGAAGGGATAGGGATGGATTGAGAAATTCTTTTATCTGAGAGGGTTCTTTTATTCCCCTGTTAATCAATATCTGGGAAAGGGTCCTGGAGATTCCTGTCTTTTTTGAAAGATAGGTAAGGTATTCATCATTTGTCCTTGAAAGGACCCACCTCACACCATGGCTCCCTTATTTTTTTTGGGTCATCCCGCCAAAGAGTAAAACTACAGGACTTGCCACGAATATGGATGAATATGTTCCTATCACAATACCTATAATTATCGCCAGTGAAAAATCATGAATTGCAGGACCACCGAAAAGATAAAGTGCAAGGGCTGCAAAAAGAGTGGTTAGGGATGTTATTATAGTCCTTGAGAGGACCTCATTTATGGACCTGTTTATGAGCCTTTCAACAGGTTCATTTATATTCTTTCTCATATTTTCTCTTATTCTATCAAAGATAACTATTGTATCATTTATAGAATAACCTATAATAGTTAACATGGCCGCAATAAATGGAGCATTTACTGGTACTTTGAAGATAGCATATACACCTATAGTTACAAGAACGTCATGAACTAATGC
>JAOACK010000022.1 GCA_026417875.1 Thermodesulfovibrionales bacterium
AATCTACAGCCATAGGCTCTCGATAATATCCTTCTGGTCACTTATATTTGCCTATCTCTGGACAGGTGCCCATCACCTGGTTTACACACCCCTACCAGACTGGATCCAGACACTCGGCATAGTATTTACCATGTTTCTTATTGCTCCATCATGGGGATCTGTTGTGAATGGTTATTATACGGTTGGTCAGGACTGGGAAAAAGCAAAGAATAGTTATCTTACGAAATTTTTTATTCTAGGAATCACCTTTTACGGACTACAGACCGTTCAGGGACCAACACAGGGACTGAGAATTGTGAGCCAGCTCATACATTATACTGACTGGGTAATTGGACATGTCCATATGGGAACAATGGGATGGGTTACAATGGTTACGGCTGCATCCATTTATTATATAATTCCAAGAATTTATAATACAGAAATACACAGTGTAAAAATAGCCAATATCCATTTCTGGCTTGTCCTTATAGGCCAGCTAATATTCTCCATCACCCTCTGGATAACAGGCATACAGCAGGGTGCTCTTCAGAAGGCAGTCAATCCTGATGGAAGCCTTAAATACGCCATGGTTGAGATAATTGCAAAAAATTATCCTTACTGGGAGATGCGAACCGTGGGAGGAATAATATTCACCATCGGCATGGTTTTCTTTATTTACAACGTTTACATGACAATCAGGAAGGGCAAAAAGGCCCTCCAGCAGGCATAGGAGGTGGGAGATGGCAGGACTTCATGATGCTCTTCACAGAAAGCCAGTAATATTTACAATCCTTGCAACACTTACAGTTCTTGCAGGGACAATCGTTACAATGCTCTATCCAATGCTTAGACCTGAAATGCATCCAAAACTTGAAAACCTCAATCCCTATACAGCCCTCCAGCTTGCTGGAAGGGATATTTATCAGAGAGAGGGATGTTTTTACTGCCACACACAGACAGTTAGACCTTTAAAAACCGAGGTTCTGAGATATGGAGAATACTCAAAGGCTGGTGAGTTTGCCTATGACCATCCCTTTCTCTGGGGCTCAAAAAGAACAGGTCCTGACCTTGCGAGGATAGGTGGAAAATACCCTGATGCCTGGCATTACAGGCACATGGAAAACCCGAGACTATTCTTTAAGGAATCCAATATGCCATCCTATGCCTTCCTGAAAGATAGAAGGCTTAATCCTTTAGAGGTTGAAAGACATATGAAGGCCCTGGGCTTTCCATATACAAAAGAAGAGATAGAGGCATTAAAGGATAAAACCGAGATGGATGCCATTGTTGCCTATCTTCAGGTGATAGGAACTGCAGTGAAGAAAAAGGAAATGGTAGAGGCAAAGTTTGTGGAGGAAAAAAATCCTCTTGCTGGTAAAATAGAGGCTATTAAAAGAGGGAAAGAACTGTATAAAAAGAATTGTGAAATCTGTCATGGTGAAGACGGAAAAGGTGGCATAGGTCCTTCACTGAGAGACAATGTATGGCTTAATAGACAAGGTGATATAAGCGATGGCAGGATCTTTTCCATAATCTTTGACGGAACCGAGGCTGGCATGCCAGCCTATGGAACACAGATGGACAGAGAATCTATATGGTCTCTGGTTTCTTATATCAGAGATATTCAGGTTAAAAAATAGGAGGTAAATTATGGCTGAGGAACTTGACAGTTTAAAAGAATTTGAAACAGAGGAGACATTGAGGAGAAAGATTCCGGTTGGATGGCTCATTCTCTTCTGGGCACTGATACTCTGGGGAATATATTATTTTATTTCCTATACACCTTCAATAAGCGGATGGTCACAGGAAAAGGCATTTTTAGAACAGCAAAGCATACCAGCCGAGCGCCAGCAATAAAGGAGGTCCCATGGACATAACAGTCATCGCAACAATAGGTTTCACCAGTCTTGCGGCAATCGGTATACTTTATTTACTCATTACCATGAGGAAGAAATGACAGCCACATTATATCTACTATTTGGCCTGACTCTTGTTACAGCACTTACTATAACAATTCTCTTTTATTACTCAAAAAAAAGAAAGAAAAAGGTGGAGGAGCCTAAATACAGGATGCTTCAAGATGACTAAGTCCATTCAGGGCTGGAGATGGATTGTCAAGCTCCTCCACGCCCTTGTTCTTCTTGGTACTCCTTTTTTAAAGATAGATGGACAGAGTGTCCTCAGATTTGATATGCCGAGCCTGAGATTATATTTCTTTGGAATTGTCCTCTGGATGGATGAATTCTTCATTGTCCTCGCAGCAACGCTCTTTCTTACCTTTCTAATAGTCTTTATTACTGTGGTTTTTGGAAGGGTCTGGTGTGGCTGGTTATGTCCCCAGACTGTAATAAGTGATATAACAGGTTTTATTGAAAAGACCTCAAAAAAAGGAATTATATATAAAGTATCAGGCATGGTAGCAGTATTTCTGATAAGTATGATAATAGGTGCAAGTCTTATATGGTATTTTGTATCTCCCTATGATTTTTTTCAAAGATTAACCTCATGGCAACTTGGTGAGGTGATCTGGGGATTCTGGATTGTACTGACTATTATATTGTTCCTGAACTTTACACTGGTAAGAAGAAGATTCTGTGCCACTGTCTGCCCTTATGCCAGGGCACAGAGCCTTTTATTTGACGATAAAACCTTGATTATTGCCTTTGACAGAAAGAGAAAAGATGAATGCCTTGATTGCAGGGCCTGCGTTAAGGTCTGCCCTGTAGGAATAGATATCCGGAAAGGTCCGGATATTGCCTGTATAAGTTGTGCAGAATGTATTGACAGTTGCGGAGAGATATTCAGGGCAAAGGGTAAAAAGGGTTTGATAAATTACTTCTTCGGTGAGACTGATAAAAAGAGTATGATCAGGCAGAGTGCAGTGATAACAGGACTGCTCAGCCTGCTCTCCCTTTTTTTATTTATACATTTACTGAAAATCAGAAAGGATTTGGATATTACGGTAATTCCTGATTACCAATTCAGACCAAAGATAACTGGCACAGGTGAACTTATCAATGCCTTTGTTATATCAGTTGAGAACAGGCATGACAGGGATAAAAGAATTATCATGAGAAGCGATGGAAATGTTAAAATTATACCAGATAGTATTACTGTCAGGGCTGGAGAGGTTCAGAGGACAAAGGTCTTTGTTATATCCAGTGGTATAACCAATACATTTAATTTAACATTTATATCAGACTCTCAAAATATAACTGAAGAGATCACCATAATAAAGCCATGAAAGCGCTCGTAATTATAGTAACAATCATAGGTCTCGGAGCTGTAGCAGGCTCCATAATAGTTGGCAGAATGGTTTTTGATGGAAAGGTTGTAGAGAAACCTTATGAAACAGGTCTGATCTATGATGAAATAGAAAGAGCTAAATCAGAGATGGAACTTGAGATATTAAATCCTGTATTCAGAAAAGGAGAGAACGAACTCCTGTTCATGATAAAGGACAGAAAAGGTAATGTCCCTGAAGAATCCAGGATCAAGCTTACTGTGGGTAGACCGTACACCGCTTCCTTTGACAGGGAATATATGGTAAATCTAACCGGACCGGCAACATTCAGGGCTAAGGTAGATTTTCCTTTATATGGATACTGGGATATAAGGGTAAGCCTTACAAATAACCAGAAACCTGTTATACTGGAAAAACGCATATTTGTAGAAGGAGGTAAGGAATTATGAGAAGAACAATTTTTTTAGTACTCTTTATTCTTTTCCTAACTTTTCCGGTTTTTTCCCAGCAGTTAAAAAATCCCTATGCCGGAAATCAGCTGGCCCTTAAGGAAGGTGCAGAGGTATATAAGAAAAATTGTGAAGCCTGCCACGGACCAGGAGGAAGAGGAGATATATGCCCTGACTTGACTAAAAAGACAAAGAAATATGGTAATAGTGATGCAGACCTTTTCTTCTCCATAGCAAAGGGAAGACCAGGAGGGATGCCTAACTGGGACACCACCCTTGGAACAGAGAAGATATGGAAGGTAATAACCTATCTCAGGAGTATAGAGAAATAGGTTAAGATTGAGAAAGATATTAATATTAATTATCCTGTTTTTCTTTAGCCCTGCCTGCAGGCTTCAGGCTGATTGTGATATAAATGAAGGTCCCTGCAGGAAAAATATTAATAAAGGAAGTGTTATCCTTGATATTTATCCAAGACCTGTAAGAGCTATGAGGGAATTGCAATTTTCTGTTCACACTGAGGGACTCAAAAATTATGATTCTCTTAAGATTTCCCTTTCAATGCCCGGGATGTATATGGGAAAAAATGAGATAATGCTCCTGTCTAAGGCTCCCCATATCTACGAAGGAAGAGGTGTCATACCCAGATGCGCAAGCGGAAAAACCCTATGGCAGGCAGATATATTTATACCAGAACACGGGATCATCAGTTTTAGATTCAATGTTAGGTGATAGCTCGGTTTTTCTTCTAATGTTCGGTACTGGTTTTTTTGGCGGATTCGGCCATTGCACAGGTATGTGCGGCCCTCTTATAGCCACCTACTGTCTAACCATTCCCCAGTCACCTTTTGAAAAATCTTTAACCCATCTCATTTACCATTCCGGAAGACTTATGAGCTACAGCCTCATAGGTGGTTTTATGGGGCTTTCGGGATCTTTTATTTCTATGGCAGGCTCAATAACCATAATTCAATCAATTGCAATGGCACTGGCAGGAATATTCATGATAATGACAGGCTTTTCAATTCTATACTCTGGTATTTCATCCCCTAAGAGGTTTGTCCTTTTAAAATTAATCCCGGATGTGATAAAAAAAATCTCAGAGACAGTCGGTACCGGTAAATTTTTTCCTCTCGGATTGATTAATGGAATTATACCATGCGGTCTTTCTTATACTGCCTACATTGCTGCTGCAGGTACTGGTGCATCTGAGGTAAATCCGGCTCAGGGATTCCTGAAAGGAATGTTTTTGCTACTTCTTTTTGGTTCTGGAACCCTTCCTTCTCTTCTGCTTCTCACTTACCTGATATCAAAAGGTAAATCAATTATAAGAAAAAGACTTTACGGCCTCGCAGGAGTCTTTATAATACTATCGGGATCAGTGTTTTTATACAGGTCAATACTTTTTGTGGCAAATGAATGATCGAGAAAAAAAGACAAAAAAATGATTCTCCTTTATCCTTATCTGATCTTAGATGCAGCCATTGTCTCGGGGAGGTAAATAAAGAGGCAATCCATGATGAGATTGATGGAAAGAGGCTGATATTCTGCTGCCAGGGCTGTAATATTATATACAGGATTATCAATGAACAGGGTCTCGGAGAGTTTTATGAAAAAAGGTATGGATGGCAGCCCGGCAGACCTGAAATAAAGGAGGTTAAAGAAGAGGATTTCAGGGATTATATTAAAAAAACCTCTTCTCAGGAACTTGAACTGGAATTTGTTATTTCTGGAATAAGGTGTGCTTCCTGTATATGGCTCATCGAGAGATTTATTAAAAAATCTGCTGGTGTAACTTCAATAAGAATTAATTATGCAACTCACAGAGCAAAGATAAGATGGCAGCACGAGAGGATAACATTAAAAGATATATTAAAAAAAATAACATCCCTCGGTTATATACCAAAACCCGCGATAATTACGGATCAAGAGGAAGAACTTAAAAGAGAGAAAACAGACTTACTCATAAGATTTGGCACAGCAGCATTCTTTTCCATGCAGCTCATGATATACACCTCTGCACTCTATGCCGGATATTTTCAGGGGATCGAAGAATCAATAAGAAGGCTCTTTCAGCTCATAGCATGGGCGCTTGCCACACCTGTTATGTTTTACTGTGGCTATCCCTTCATGAAAAATGCTATAAAGGGATTAAAAAATAAAACCATCAATATGGATATTCTCATCTTCCTCGGTTCTTTCAGTGCCTATGCATACAGTGTTGCCATTATCATTCTAAATTATCTTCAGCCTTCAACCCTACTTTCTCAAACAGAGGTCTATTTTGACACATCGGCAATGATTATCACCATGATACTTCTAGGTAGATTTATTGAGCAGGGTGCAAGGATAAAGGCCTTCTCTGTTATCAGGGCATTGATAGGGCTTCAGCCAAAGGAGGCAAGGCTCTTGAAGGATTCAGAGGAGGTAATGGTAAGTATAGGAGAATTAAAACCTGATGACAGGATTATCATTAAACCTGGTGAGAGGATACCTGCTGATGGTGTGGTTATTGATGGCATTTCAGAGGTTGATGAGTCTATGCTCACTGGTGAGTCAATGCCTGTTCTTAAAAAGATAAATTCAGAGGTCTTTGCAGGAACAATAAACATTAACGGAAGATTGATTGTTAAGGTAAAAGAAGCAAAGGACACAGTACTATCTAAGATAACTTCTGCAGTTCTTGATGCACAGATAAAAAAGGTCAGGATACAGAGCATTGCTGATAGGGCAGTCACTGTATTCGTGCCGGGAATAATTGCCATAGCATTTTTCACCTTTCTTTATTGGTATCTAGAGGCTGGTCAGGTAATCGCCCTCATGAA
Organism: Thermodesulfovibrionales bacterium; assembly: GCA_026417875.1. Classification (NCBI taxonomy): domain Bacteria; kingdom Pseudomonadati; phylum Nitrospirota; class Thermodesulfovibrionia; order Thermodesulfovibrionales; species Thermodesulfovibrionales bacterium. The sequence goes on from JAOACK010000022.1 coordinate 6,498, forward strand.
TGCTGTTTCGGTTCTTGTGATTGCCTGTCCCTGTGCCCTAGGTCTGGCAACACCTCTTGCAATACTTACAGGTTCTACAGCACTCTATTCTTCAGGAATAATCATCAGGGAACCAGGTGTCATAGAAAATATTGCCGAAGCAGAGATACTCTGTCTGGACAAAACAGGAACATTAACAGAGGGAAAACCTGTTCTCAAAGAGGTTATTTGCTATGGTATTGAAGAGAATGAACTCCTCCTTATCGGAGCATCTCTTGAGAAAGCATCAGAACATTCCCTTGCCAGGGCAATAACGGAAAGGGTGAAAGAAAAGGACCTTCTTTCCGTAAAAGACTTTGAATCTCATCCCGGACTGGGGATTAAAGGCTCAGTAGATGGAAAGGAGGTGATTATAGGAAATGCAAGATTTCTTGAAATTTCTAAAATCTCCATAGATGAAAGACAAAAAAGGGACCTCAAGCAATATTCTAAAAAGGGCTTTACTATAGCAGGTATTGCGATAAATAATCAGCTAAAGGGCTGGTTTATAATAGCAGATAGAGTTGCACCAGAAGCTGAAGAGACTTTAAAGGAATTAAAGAGACTTAACAAAGAACCTGTCCTCATTACAGGTGACCGTAGAGAGGTTGCCAGCGAGGTTGCTGAAAGGCTTGGTATAGAAAAGGTATATTCCGAACTGCTACCTGTTGAGAAGGCAGAAATAATCAAGAAGCTCAAGAAATCAGGAAAGAAGGTAATAATGGTAGGTGATGGTATAAATGATGCACCAGCTCTTACAGAGGCAGACGCAGGGATTGCAACAGGTGGTGCTACTGATATAGCTGTAGAGAGTGCGGATGCCGTGCTCATGAGAAACAATATAAGTCTTCTGATACCCCTGGTCAGGCTATCAAAAAAAACATATTCAGTCATAAAAGAGAATCTACTCTGGGCATTCTCATACAATATAATTGCAATTCCCCTGGCCGTATCAGGAAAGATACATCCGATAATATCTGCAGTCCTGATGGCAGTAAGTTCCCTTATAGTAGTTAGCAATTCCTTGAAACTCAGACAAAGAAAAATGATAAAATACCGCAAAGGTTATACTTATGTATAGGATAGAAGAATTGAACAGGATAGAAGACCCTGTTAAAAAAAGGGCTTTTTTTATAGCAATCCTTTCTGAAGAGATTAAAAAAAGAGGTGGATCTCCTCCAATATTAGTTGGAGGTATGGCTCTTGAATTATATACACAGGGCAGTTATACAACCGGTGATATTGATATAAAGGCTCCAAAAGAACCTCTTGAAGAGATTCTTCAGGAATGGGGTTTTACTAAAAAGGGAAGGGTATGGTTTAATGAGATACTTGATATATATATCGACTGGCTTGGGGGTTCCCTTGATGAAGGACCTGAGGCAGAGGAACGGGCAAATAAAATTATCGTTGGTGAGGGACTTGAAATAAAAATAATCTCCATTGAAGATCTCATAATTGACAGGCTGAATGCCTATAAGTGGTGGAATGATGAGGACAGTCTTCTCTGGGTAAAAGTGCTTCTAAAAGTAAAAGAGGCAATGGGTGAGACGCCAGATAAGGATTATCTTAAGAGAAGGGCTAAAGAAGAAAAGGTCGAAGATATTATTGAGAACCTGATAGATTAAAAATGGCAAAATATAATTATGATAATCTTAAAAATATATCAAGAAAAGTAAGGGCAGACCTTGCCTCAGAGGGAATTATTGTTAAAAAAAGGGCAAGAAGAAAACCGAGGGATGAAGAGAAAAAAGGGCTCCTCCTTGAGATGGCTATCAAAAGGATAGAAAAATACCGGCCAAAAAAGACAGATAAGGGTATAGTCCTGCCCTACTATATCATAAAAAAATAAATATGTGGACTATTGGTTTTCTCATAATCCTTTGTCTCTGTCTGGCATTCGGTGCCTGGTTCCTCTTTTTATGGGCTGTAAAAAGCGGACAGTATGAAGATCCTGAAGGACCTAAATACAGGATGCTTGATGATGAAGAAAAGAAAGAGTCCGATAAACTTTAATATTTTTTCAGACCTTTCCCTTCAGAGAAAATTTCTGTGTATTAAAAGTTCTTTCTGCTCCTGCAGCAGAATTTAATGGCAGCTAAGGAAATGGCTATGATAGAATAATTTTATGTCCATACCGAGAATCGAACTTTTTAAAGAAATTTCTGAGAGAGACCTCCTAGAGATTGAGAAGAGCTCCTCAAGAGAGACCTTCAAGAAGAAAGAGACTATATTCAGCGAGGGTGAACCTTCAGAATGGCTCTATATCCTTACAAAGGGAAAGGTTAAGATTACAAAACTCTCCTATGAGGGCAAAGAGATAATACTTGAGATCATAAAGGCACCTGATTTTTTTGGTGGGCTGGCTGTTATGAAAGGTTTTCCCTATCCAGCAAGTGCTGTTGCAATGGAAGACAGCGAAGCAATAAAGGTTCCAAGAGAAGTGTTTTTAAAACTGGTAGAAAAGTATCCTTCCATTTATAAGGCTATGCTTTCCCTTCTCATAGAAAGAGTAAAAGTCACACAGGAGACCCTCAAAAACGTAGCCCTTGAAAGGGTAGAGACCAGGATCGCCTCTGCCCTTTTAAGGTTATCTGAAAAATATGGAAGACCTGAAGAGGATGGCATCCTTCTAGACCTGAGGATAACAAAACAGGAACTGGCAGATATGGTGGGAACAACTGTTGAGACAGCCATCAGGGTAATGAGCAGATTTAAAAAATCAGGCTATCTTAATGAAAGAGATGGTAAAATCCTTCTCAAAGATATCAAAAAGCTGAAAGAACTTTCCGAATCCTCAAATTCACAGTTCAGTTAAATTTATTGTGTCTTTTCCTTTGTATAAAGTGTTGCAATCATGTTGTAAACGAAGATAATTATTGAAAATGCCTCAAGTATTCCTGACGCTACAGTAAGACCCCTGAAAAGAGAATTCCCCGGTTCATAGGTCTCAAGGGTGTAGAAAAGAAGCATTCCTATAAGACCAATATTAGCAATATAAAACTGTATCTCTGCCAGGGCAGGACTCTTCAATCTTCTTCCTGCGAATCTTGGAAGTATATGATAGCCTACTCCATATATCATCATTGATACCCACCCCAGCATATTGAGATGAGAGTGGACAAATTTCAGTTTGAGAAATGCAGGATTATAAAGCATTAAAATCCCAAAAACCGTTGAGAGAAAAAGATAGACAATACTTGCGCCTATAAAATTCTTTACGAAAGGATCCATTCTCTTCCTCCTAAGTAGCTTTTAAAGACATTTTAATAAAATAGCAGACCTTATTCTATGATGCAGGTCATAGAAAGGAAATTCAGCAGCCGGTTTTTTCACTACCCATCAGAGAATGGACTTCTTTCATTAACTCATCTATATCCTTGAACTGCCTGTAAACGGAGGCAAATCTCACATAGGCTACTTTGTCAAGTCTCTTGAGGTTTTCCATGACATCCTCACCTATCCAGCTTGAAGGTATTTCCTTAACACCTAGTGCCATAAGTCTTTTCTCTATAGAATCAACTATTCCCTCAAGGGTATCAATTCCTATGGGTCTTTTTTCACAGGCTTTCTTCAGACCCGTAAGTATCTTGTTTCTTTCAAAGGGCTCCCGCCTGCCATCTTTTTTTACAACAAGAGGAAGAATCTCCTCAACCCTCTCATAGGATGTGAATCTCTTTTTGCAGGAAAGACACTCCCGCCTTCTTCTGATGGCATCTCCCTCTTTTGAGGTTCTTGAATCAATAACCCTGTCTTCAAGATTGCCACAGAAGGGGCATCTCATGAAACACCCCGTCTATCTTGGCGCTGTTTCAACAAGTCTCTTTTCATAAACCGGAAAGGCACGGCAGAGCTCTTTTACTCTTTCTCTGATTTTTAGTATGCGATCCCTGTTTTTGATATTCTCAAGTACCTCGGCAATAAAATCAGCTATCTTGATCATCTCCTCTTCTGTCATTCCCCTTGTTGTAACACACGGTGTACCGAGTCTGATGCCACTTGTTATGGAAGGTGGTGTGTCATCAAAGGGAATGGAATTTTTATTAACTGTAATTCCAGCCATATCAAGTGCCTCTTCTGCATCCTTTCCAGTGATACCAGAGCCTCTAAGATCAACAAGGAAAAGATGATTATCCGTTCCACCTGATATTATTTTAAATCCCCTCTTGATAAGCTCCTGAGCAAGTCTTTTTGCATTCCTGACGATCTGAGCTTGGTAATGTCTGAACTTTTCAGTAAGCGCCTCTTTAAATGCAACTGCCTTTGCCGCAATAACATGCATGAGTGGGCCACCCTGAATTCCTGGAAATATCATCTTATCTATGACCTTTGCATATTTTTCCTTGCACATTATCATACCACCCCTGGGACCTCTCAGGGTTTTATGGGTTGTGGTCGTTACAAAATCAGCATAGGGTACAGGCGAAGGATGAATGCCTGCTGCAATTAGTCCTGCTATATGGGCAATGTCTGCAAGAAGATAGGCACCTACCTCCTGAGCGATTTCAGCAAATTTTTCAAAATCTATTATCCTTGAATAGGCACTGGCACCAACTATAATGAGTTTGGGTTTGTGTTCCTTTGCAAGCCTTCTTACATCATCGTAATCAATGTAACCATGTTCATTGACACCATAGAAAACTGTTTTATAAAGCATACCCGAAAAGTTTGCAGCAGCTCCGTGGGATAGATGGCCACCATGTTTGAGATTCATTCCTAGGATTGTATCCCCGGGCTTCAAGAAACCAAGCAGTACAGCCATATTTGCCTGGCTTCCTGAATGGGGCTGGACATTCACATGCTCTGCCTTAAATAGTTCTTTTGCCCTCTCTATAGCAAGTTCCTCAACCCTGTCTGCGAATTCACAGCCACCGTAATAGCGTCTTCCAGGATAACCCTCTGCATACTTATTTGTGAAGACCGAGCCCTGAGCCTCAAGAACAGCAGGACTTGCGTAATTCTCAGAGGCTATAAGAACTATCTTTTCCTCTTCTCTTGAAATTTCTGCCCTGATTGCTTCATAAATTTCAGGGTCAACAAATCTCAGATTTTCGTACTCCATCCTGAATACCTCTCTTCTATTGATTTTATCTTCTCAAGTCTCTTTAGGTGTCTTCCTCCTTCAAATTCAGTTGTAAACCAGGTCTTCAGTATCTCTTTTGCAAGGTCTATTCCCACAATCCTTCCGCCTATAACAAGCACATTAGCATCATTATGAAGCCTTGCCATACGGGCAGTATAAAGGTCATTGCAGAGAGATGCCCTTATCTCAGGAAACTTATTTGCAACTATAGACATCCCTATGCCGGTACCGCAGATGAGAACACCTCTGTCAACTGCCTTCGTGGATACAGCAAGAGAGACCTTTTCTCCAAAATCAGGATAATCAACAGACTCATTGGTTGAAGGACCGAAATCAATGCACTCATGACCCATCTCATTAAGGAGTCTTTTTAGCTCTTCCTTAAGCTGAAAGCCTGCATGGTCTGAACCTATAGCCACTCGCATAAATTATCATATATAAGAAATTAAAGACCTGTCAACAGTTATAATTTCTCAATCTCCTTTCTGAAAAAATCATAAGCCTCATCATCAAGTATACAAAATTCAACAATTTCAATAGAGCTATCAGCATTCTTTTTAAGAAAGTTCACTGTCTCAGCAACAAGGATATTTGCACACCTGTCCTTCGGAAAACCAAATATTCCTGCACTTATAGCAGGCACTGAAATGGTTCTAAAACCCTTTTCTGAAGCAAGCCTCAATACATTATTTATAGCACTTTTAAGTTTATTGTCCTCGTCACCCTCGCCCATCCTAGGGCCAACTGCATGGATCACCCATTTTGCCTTAAGCTTGCCACCTGTTGTTATCACTGCCTGACCAACAGGCACGTAGCCAATTCTGTCGCTTTCTTCCTGAATTATCTTCCCTCCTTTTTTTACAATTGCACCAGCAACTCCACCACCGTGCTTGAGATGACTGTTTGCTGCATTTACTATGGCATCCACCTCACGCTCGGTAATATCACCTTTAACAAGGGTTATCTTTTTATTGCCTATGTCTCTTTCAATATTCATAGGTATTACCTCCTTATATATTTTTAGGTTATTATAAAATACTGTGCCGGAACCCTTAAAGATCATAAAAAAATACTACAATCCGGACTCCCTGGTCTTCAGGATTCTTATTGAGCATGGAGAGGCTGTAAAGAAAAAGGCACTCCAGATAGCAGGTGGTTTGAAGGACAGAAATCCTGATATTGACTTCATAATTGAGGCAGCAATGCTTCACGATATCGGAATTATTCTTACAAACTCACCACTTCTTGGCTGTTACGGAAAGGCACCCTATATTGCCCATGGATATCTTGGGAGGCAGCTCCTTGAATCAGAAGGGCTTTATATGCACGGTCTTGTTGCGGAAAGGCATGTGGGAGCAGGAATCACTATAAAGGACATAAAGGAAAAAGGTCTTCCCCTTCCAGTAAGAAATATGGTGCCTGAGAGTCTTGAGGAAAAGATTATCTGTGTTGCTGATAAATTCTTTTCAAAAAACAGGAATATTCATACTGAAGAAAAGTCCTTAGATATAGTTCTTAAGGAGATAGCAGGATACGGAGAAGAGAGACTCAGTTTTTTTGAAAAACTCCTAAGAGAGCTCAGATTAATGGACTGACATTTCTCAGAGATCTTTCATTGTTGTCCATAACTGCCTTACCAATCACAATCGTTACTGGTTTTTCTCTAAGTTCATGGGTTCTTATAAAAATCTTTCCCTCCTTTGGCTTAACGGCCTCTATAACACCTATTGCGATATCCCTGTTTTGTGAATTCCTGAAAGAAACTACCCTGTTCTTCAGTCCTGGGTTATCAAAGGGTAATCTTTCCCTGGTAAAGAGTATTCCGAGCTCAGAGATAGGAAACGAATGAAGTTTTGAGTCCGCAAGATAAGATTCCATCCTTTTGTATCTGTATTCTGCCCTCTCTGAAGGTGACTTCTGTCTTATTCCGGAAGGAGGCCTTAGCGTATAAAAAATTAGGCTCTGATTTTTGAAAGGTGCTTTTATATGGCTAAGCTCATCAGTCCTCTCAAGACATACTACAAGGTCTGGTTTAAGTATATCTATCTTGAAGTGCTTGAGAACTCTGCCGGCCGGCTCAGAGATGAGACCAGTTGTATCCACTATCACCTTATCACAGGTTTTCATTGCTCTCTCTACAATAAGTCTTGCACCTGTTATTGCTGGAAGAAGGCTTCCTGCTGGTGTTATGGTGCCTGTAAAATAAAAATCTTCCTCTTTTAAAGTGGAAAGTGTGGTAAAATTCTCAGGACATCTCGCCCAGCCTACAGTTGTGGGTGGTCCTATCTGAGACTGACCCATATCAAGGTCAACAATACCGAGATTGAAAAGATTAGCAAGTTTTCTAGCAATATATTCAACAAATGTTGTCTTTCCTGTATCAGAGGCACCTATAACAAGAATGAGTCTTGTTAAAGGGTCTTCAAGAAGTATCCAGAGTTCATCAGGTAAGGTAAATTTTTCATCCACCAAGAGCCCTCTTTACTGTCTTTATAGCACAGAATTCACCACACATGCTACAGACCTCTTCCTGTGAGGGTGGGACTTCAAGCCTAAGTCTTCTAACCTTTTCAGGATCGAAACTCAGACTGATCTGCCCCTCCCAATTAAGCTCCTTTCTGTAATGAGCCATGAGCCTGTCCTTTTGAATTGCTGATGGTATCCCTTTTGCAATGTCTGCAGCATGGGCAGCAATCCTTGAGGCAATTACACCTTCCTTTACATCCTCTATGGTTGGAAGCCTTATGTGTTCTGACGGTGTAACGTAGCAGAGGAAATCTGCGCCAGCCATTGCAGCAAGAGCACCACCTATTGCAGCAGCTATATGGTCATAACCCATAGCAATGTCTGTAACAAGAGGTCCGAGGACATAAAAGGGTGCACCCTTGCAGAGCTCCTTCTGAATCTTTATATTCAACTCAACCTGATTCAAAGGTATATGTCCTGGTCCCTCAATAATTACCTGTACACCCTCTTTAAGTGCCCTGTCCCTTAATTCTCCTAATGTAATTAGTTCTTCTATCTGACTCCTGTCAGTGGCATCCTCAAGACAGCCCGGTCTCAGTCCATCACCAAGGCTCAAGGTAACATCATACCTCTTTGCAATCTCAAGCAGTCTGTCAAAGTGTTCGTAAAGGGGGTTTTCTTTCTCATTATAGATCATCCATTCAAGAAGAAGTGAGCCGCCCCTGCTCACCACATCAAGGACCCTTTTATCATTCCTGAGCCTCTCTACAGTCCTTAAGGTAAGACCTGCATGTACTGTTATGAAATCAACTCCATCTCTTAAATGCTCTTCTATCACCTCAAAAAGCATATCCTCAGTCATTTCTTTTATACTTCCATAAAGCTCCACAGCCCGGACCGCAGCCTCATAAACAGGCACAGTTCCGACAGCAATGGGTGATTCCTTTATAAGTGCCCTTCTTAATTCTTTTATTGGTCCTCCTGTTGAAAGATCCATGACCGCATCAGCACCATATTTTACTATCACATGGAGTTTTTCGACCTCTTCATTAATATTTATCCTGTCCTTCGATGTTCCGATATTGGCATTTATCTTTGTCCTTAACCCCTTTCCTATTGCAAGGGGTTTTATAGGATGATTAATGTTCCTGACTATTGCAATTGTGCCGTCAGCAATTCCCATTGATATATATTCAGGTGTCACATTCTCCAGGAGTGCAGCCTCCCTGACCTCATCAGTAATGATACCCCTTTTTGCGAACTCTATCCTGGTCATGATACGCTCCTTTGAATCTTTTCAATCAATTCCCTAGCAGCACTGCCAGGTGATTCTGATGCCATAATAGCTGAAATAAGCGCTATTCCGTATGCACCAGCATCTATAACCTCAGGAATATTCTTTTTATTTATGCCACCTATAGCAAAGACTGGTATCCTTATCCTTCTTGTAACTTCCTTCAATGCCTTTATTCCAACAGGTTTCCCGTACCTGAGCTTTGAGGGAGTTTCGTATACAGGTCCAAAGGTTATAAAATCTGCTCCCCGGGCCTCTGCATCCATGGCCTCATCAAGGCTATGGGTTGAAGCTCCAATAAGAAGTTTTCCTCCTGATATCCTTTCCACAATATCTGGCGTCAAACTCTGTGTGCCAAGATGAACACCATCAAGTCCAAGACCAAGGGCTATATCAGCCCTGTCATTAATAAAAAGTTTTGCACTGTGTTTATTTGTAATATCCTGAAGCTCTTTTGTAAGAGCTATAAGTTCCTTTGCTGAAAGGTCCTTCTCTCTTATCTGAACAGCCTTAACACCGGCCTTCAGTGCCTCTTCCACTGTCCATTTAAGATCAAGGGAGAGTTTTCTGTCTGTAATTAAATACAATCTGAAATTAATCTGTCTGTGCATTGCTCTATATAAGCATCCCTTCAAGAGGACTGCTCGCACTGGCATAAAGTTTTTTGGGTATCCTTCCAGCAAGATAGGCAAGCCGTCCTGCAATAACTGCATGCTTCATCGCCTCTGCCATCTTTACAGGATCCTTTGCACCGGCAATCCCTGTATTTATAAGAACAGCATCACAGCCAAGCTCCATTGCAATTGTGGCATCTGAGGCTGTGCCAACACCTGCATCCACTATAACCGGAACCTTAACGGTCTCAAGTATTATCTTTATGTTATAGGGATTTCTTATCCCGAGGCCTGAACCTATTGGTGCACCAAGAGGCATTACTGCTGCTGCTCCTGCATCCTCAAGTCTCTTTGCTGTTACAGGATCATCATTAGTGTAAGGAAAAACAATAAAACCTTCCTTTGCCAGTATCTCCGTTGCTTTAACAAGTCCACAGACATCCGGAAAGAGGGTCTTTTCATCTCCTATCACCTCAAGTTTGACCATATCAGAGATACCAGCCTCCCTTGCAAGCCTTGCATATCTCAGGGCCTCCTCTACAGTGTAACAGCCAGCTGTATTTGGAAGAATCTTGTATTTCTTTGGATCAATATAGTCAAGAAGATTTTCGCTCTTTCTGTCCAGTATATTCACACGCCTTACAGCAACAGTAACAACATCAGCACCTGATGCCTCCACTGCACGCCTTGTTTCCTCAAAATCTCTGTACTTACCTGTACCGACCCAGAGCCTTGACTTAAATTCTATACCTCTGATAATCAACCTGTCATTTTCCATCCTGTCCACCTCCTACAAAATTTACTATCTCTACTGTATCGCCATCTTTAATTTTAAAAATCTTATAATCATGCTTTTTGATCACCTGAAGGTTTACCTCAACAGCAACCCTTTCAGGAATAATAGAAAGCCACTCCAAGAGCTCCTCAATGGTGAGCTCTCTTTCTATTTCATAGTCCTGACCATTAAGCCTTATCTTCATAATAAAAAAAGCCTCCTTCCCTTGAGGAAGCAGGCTTAAATAAATTTCCTTTATCAAGCCCTTTCCCTACGCCGGCATTACCCGGATCAGGTTCAATGGGTTCCCTCGCGCAGAGGGTCTCAGGCCTTACGACCTCCCCAAGGGTTTAATTTATCTTACAGGTAATCCTGCATATATGTCAACCTGAATGTTTTACCAATGATAGCCTGCAAGAATACCGATATGTGTACCTCCTCCGTTAACCTCGACACCAAAGAGCTCAACCCTTGCAGAGGAAGCCATTAACTCGAAACCTATATTAAAATGTTTACTTAATGTCCAGTACACTCCCCCACCAATCCAGAGGCCTGAACCTGTATCAGAATCAGATACTAATGTGCCAAGAAACTTTACCTTTGCCTCCGCATGTATTATTGATATACCGCCTCCTATAAAGGGTCGTATATACTGAAAATGATCCCAGATCTTGCGTAGACCAAAATTCAACTCTGAAGTCTCACTTTCCATATCTACAGTTATGCCATAATAAGGATCATAGGCTGTACCATCACCCTCTGCACTTAAAAAATCAATAGCAATATTAAGAGGCCAGTCCTTATGCCTGAAATCCAGTTTGAATCCCACTTCACCTTGCTCATCAGCAGGTGCCCAGTCATCTTCCTCAAGGGCCTTTGCACCTAAAAAGAGATTGATATTACCCGTCCATCCATCCTGTGCTTCTGTATTACTTAAACCTGTTAAGAGAACACACGAGGTCATTAAAAGATAAAAAATTATCCTTCGCATACATACCTCCTTATTAAAGTAATACACTCTTACTAGGAAGAGCGAATTTTGTGGAATCACATTGTGAAACCAATCTTTTACCATTAAATCCCCGATTTCTAATCTCGATGGCTACCGGTTCATCAACCAGCTCACTAACAAAAAAATATACCTCACTCACCAATAATCGCATTTCTAAAATGATTTTTTTCAGCATTAGGGAAATTTTATCAGATCAAAAATCTAATATGTCTAATTTAGATATCAAATTACTTATGCTGTTCAAATAAATACTTATTTGAAAGCTCAACAATAGTTTCTGCCTCCTCAAGAGTATTAGTGAAAAATAAAGTTAGAATTTCTCCGTCATGTTTTTTTATAGCAACTGAATATAAAGTATATTTTCCATGAATTGATGTACCTTTGGTTTCTTCAGTAATAAATTCCTTTATTAGGTCTACAGGAATACAGCAACGATTAAAAATCCAGGGAAGCGGTTTCTGCGTATAGTGGAGTAGATTTTTATCTATTCTGAGTTCATTAACATTTACAATTTCTATTAAATAGGCATAGGCTCCTGCAAGACATACCAGTGATGGGAAAAGAAGCCAGAAAGATCTTACTTTACCTGATAGATAATAATATATAAAAGTTACAAATAAACCTGCAAATAAAAAAAGAAAGATCAATGCCTCATCGCGCCTTTGCTTAGAACGAATAATAAGCTGTCCCCTGTAATAACCATAATTTTGCTCAGGTTTAAAACCAATTTTATCTTTTTTAAAGATAAGACCTGTCAGTATCCCAAAGGCATATAGAAATCCCAGAAAGGCAAGCCCGAGGATACCATATGCCCATAATCTATTTCCTTTTTTCCAGTCCTCATAATCAGCCGGCGTAAAGATAACTCTATTATCTTTTAGATCAGTTATACCCAGAAGACAGTATTCATAATCCTGTCTGAAAGGAGCTTTCCAGATTTTATATATAACCTTCACAAGCTCTCTTCGCTCACAAAGGTTTATAATCTCATTCTTGACAGAAACAGGTCTTACAAATTCTATTCGTCCTTCAGTAAAGGAATCAATATAAATCATAAATTTTTCTTTTTTCCATTTAAAAAAACCACTTCTGGTTCCATCACAATTTATTATCCGGCCTGTTATAACTTCTGGCTCACCAAGGCTAAAATCAAATATCTTCTTAAACTCAATAAGCCAGACAAGCATTATCAGTCCAGCAGAAAGAAATAAAACAAGTTTTGCCTCTTTTCTGCTCATGTTTACTTTGCCTTTACTCCATTTTTTTAGGGTTATCCTGCTCTCAGGGCACTCACTATATTCATCCCTGATGCCCTGATTGCTGGAAGGATTCCACCTGCTACGCCCATTATAAAGGAAAAGATAAGTGATTTCAATATTATTCCTGATGTTAACCTGAATCTGAAGGCAAGTTCTGAAAAAGTCTGCCAGTTCAGAGTTGAGACTGTATAAAATTGAAGAAAGGAAGAAAATATTAATCCTGTTATTCCTCCCGCGAGACTCAAAAGAAGAGATTCAAAGAGAAAGCTTATCAGTATATCCTTTCTCCTAAATCCAAGAACCCGCAGAGTCCCAATCTCCTGAATCCTGTTTGCAACCTGTGCATACATAGTAATCATTGCTCCAATAATTGCGCCAAGAGAAAAGACTATGGAAAGGGATGTGCCCAGGATTCTCAGAAAATTTGCCATTACCTCAGACTGTTCCCTGTAGAAGTCTATCTCTCTCTTTGCCTCAAGAGTGAGCCTGGGATCTTCCTCTATTGCCTTCTTTACATAATAAAAATCTTCTGGATCATTTAGCTTAAAAACTAAAGAAGAATAGACAGGTCTTCTGAAGGCCTGCATAAGACTATCGACATCAGCCCATATCTCTGAGCTGAAGGCAGTATTTCCAGCATCAATGATACCTACAACGGTCCATTCCCTTAGGCCGAATCTGAGCCTGCTTCCGAGTTCAAGGTCCCTGAATCCTTTTTTAATACTTGTTCCAACAACTATCTCTGTTGAACCTGCCTTTGGCATCCTTCCCTCAATCAGTCTTACCTGGTCTCTTATTGAGAGTGATTTCTGTCCTGTGCCTCGTATAACAACATTTGAAGGAGTGCCTTCCTTTTTAATAAGACTTATTAAAACAACCAGCTCCCTCTCTAAAAGGGCTCTACCATCTACATCTCTCTTGATCCACTGAAGGGTCTCCACAATAGCTGCCTGTGTCCTGTCAATTGTGCTCTGTACCTCTGCCTGGGAAGCCTTTCTTATTACAATTACATTATCAGGGGATCCTGTGTCTACCAGTGATTTCTCAAGTCCTTCTGCCATCATCATCACAGAGGAAAATACAAAAACCACGAAGGCCATTCCAAGACCAGTCAGGATGCTGGTTAATTTTCTGGTCTTAATATTTCTGATGTTATAAATAAAAAGGGGTGTCATCAACCAATCCTTGTTAGTGCCTTCTGAACAGGTACATTTATTGCCTTCCACGCTGGAAAGAATCCGGCTGAAATACCAACTGCAATGGATATAAGAAAATCCAGAATTAAAGTCTTCTCTGTAATATTAAATACAGGTAAAAGGGTACCCATTGCATCAATAAAGATCTTTGCGGCAGGGAATGTGAGAATTATGCCAGTTATTGCACCAGTTGTTGTTATCACTAAAGATTCTCCAAAGACAAGGATTGATATGTAGGGCCAGGAAAAGCCCATTGTCTTCATGGTGGCATATTCTGAAAGCCTTTCCCTCACATTCATTGCCATGGTGTTTGCCACAACTGCAAGGATTATTATTATGATTACATAGGAGATAAGTTTTATTGTGATGAGTATTGCCTCTGTCATGGCAACAAATCCAAGCTGAAAGGCCTTTTCTGTCTCTGTAAGAGTTTCTGCAAGAGAATTTTTGAAAAGATTGTCAATCTCAAGGGATATCTCAGCTGCCCTTCTTGGATCATCAATACCAACAATAAAGAATCCCACATGGTCTGCCCTCTGGGGATACATCTTTTTTAATCTCTCATTCAGATAATCAAAGTGGAAAAATAAAAGGGTCTCATCAACATTTGGGTCAGCTCCCCTGTAGATACCCCTAAGGGTAAATTCCCATTCACCTGGAAAAATTGTGCCTTTAAGCACTATAGTATCACCCAGCTCCCACCCGAATTCTTTTGCAACCTTTCTACCTGCAACACATGCCTTTCTATCCCTGAGGAATGCCTTCTTCTCTTCTTCAGAAATAATATATTCAGGATAGAGTTCAAGATAGGTCTCTCCATGAACTGCAAAATTAGGGAAAAAGTTTTTTTCTGATATGTAGATTCCGCCAAACCAGTTTCCATAGGATACTGTATTCACACCCCTGACCCCCTTTATCTTATCCTTGTAGGAGATGGGGAGAGGAGTTGTTAGTGATATGGCATTCCTTGTTACAAGCCTATTTGGTGAAGACACCTCGACCCCGGAATACCAGGCATCAACAATAGTTCTTAAAAAACCAAAGGCAAGAATAGCAATGGTGGCTGCAATAATTGTCAGGAATGCCCTCAATCTCTGTCTGAAGGCATTTTTAATCAGCAGTTTTAGGATCAGCATTCAGAATACCCTTATCAAGATGTCTTAATGTCCTTGCTTTAGCTGCAGCCCTGGGATCATGAGTGACCATAATGATAGTCTTATTGAATTCAGAATTGAGCCTGACCATCAGGTCTAAAACCTGCTCTGCTGAGTATTTATCAAGATCACCAGTAGGCTCATCAGCAACTAATATGGATGGATCTGTAACAATAGCCCTTGCAATGGCAACCCTCTGCTGCTCACCTCCTGAAAGCTGAGCAGGATAGTGATTGAGCCTATGCTCAAGACCCACGATCTTTAAAGCAAAAAAAGCATGCTCCTTTCTATCCTTTTTTGAAAGACCTGTCAGTAAAAGAGGTAGCTCAACATTCTCAAGAGCAGTGAGAACAGGGATAAGATTATAAAACTGAAATATAAAACCTACATGAAAGGCCCTCCATCTTGCAAGCTCATCCTCTGAAAGCCCTGTTATATCAGTTTGAGAAACTATTATTCTGCCACTGTCAGGCCTGTCGATACCAGCTATTAAATTCAGTAAAGTGCTCTTTCCCGATCCAGAAGGACCCATTATGGCGAGAAATTCACCTTCAGATATAGAGAGATTTATATCTCTCAAAACTGATATGATCTCTGCACCACGCCTGTAGGATTTATTAACCTTTATAAGCTGAACTGCATTTTTTTCAGAATTCACTTCTCTTTTACCTTAACCTTCATACCATCTTTTAATTTATCTGAGGGATTGCTCACAACGCTTTCACCAGCTTTTAGACCGTCAAGTATCTCTGTAAATCCGTTGAGCTCCTTTCCTGTCACAATCTGCCGTTTTTTAAGCCTTCCTCCTTCATAGACAAAGACAAATCCCTTTTTATCAATGAAAAGTACTGAAGATGTCTTCACAGCAATAACAGGTCTTAACTCCTCTTGAGAAATCTCTCTTTCAAGAAAGGATACCTTTGCACTCATATCAGGAATTATACCTTTTTCTTTATCAAGAATGGCTATCTTTACCTTTATCGAAGCCTTTGTTCTGTCCGCTGTGGGTATTATCTTCAGCACCCTTCCACGAAATCTTTTATCAGGAAAGGCATCAAGTTCTATCTCACAGGCCTGACCTTGCTTAACCTTTGAAATATTTTGCTCAGAAACATCAACCTCTACATGAATGCTATCCATATCAGCTATGGTTACCACAGATGCCCTTGCATTTGCTGCAGCTCCAAGAGGGGTTACTATATCACCAACATCAGCATCCTTAGTCAGTACCACTCCATCAAAGGGAACCTTTATGTAGGTGTATTCAAGATTAACCTCTGCCTCTCTGACCTGTGCTTCTGCTACCTTTATATGTGCCTTTCTCTGAGATACCATTGCCTCTGCACGCCTTAGCCTTGCTTCAGAGGCATCATACTCAGCCTTTGAGAGAAAACCTCTCTCAAAAAGTTCTCTGTTTCTTTCAAAAGTGAGCCTGGCATCATAAAGCTCTGCCTCTGCCTCTCTGAGGGATGCAAGGGCAAGTTCAAGATTTGCCCTTGCCTGCTCAAGATAAATTTTTCTGTCCTCATTCTCCAGCCTTCCTATAATCTGGCCTTTAATTACAGTGTCTCCCTCTTTTACTCCAAGCCACTCAAGGGTGCCTGTAGTCTTCACTCCAAGGGCAGCCTTTCTGTCTGCCACCACATATCCGCTTGCACTGAGTAATGAAATTGAACGGGATGGATAAATAAGGGATACACTTGTTATCTCAACATAAGGAGCTGAAGTAAAAATTAAATATGCTACAAAAATGAGCAATGCAAGCGGTACGAAGATTAAAAAAGCCCTTCTTTTTTTCTTTACTGAAATCGAGCCCTTTTCAATTCTAAGACTGCCAAGGTCTTCTTTTTGCATGACTCCCCCGTTATAAACAGCTTAACAAAATTTAATCAGTTTAAATTTTATTTTAATACATTGCACTTCAAAAGGTATATCCTTTCTATAATCCATAAAAATCCTGTGATAGAGTGAAATTTAATCGGTAGCAGGATGGGATCGCAATAGTAGAGTGGAAAATTTATGCTTTATTAGAAGTTTTGAGTTAATATTGTCTTATACCAGGGTTCTTTATAGGTATAATTCTCTAAAGGCTTTAGAAGTAAAAAGGGTAGATCCTTTTTATAGAATCCACCCCTTTTATTAGTCTTTCTTCTTAAATCAGACTGTTGATTTTGTCAATTCCTTTGCCTTCTTTGACTTCTCCTTTATAGCAGCCTGGGCAGCAGCAAGTCTTGCAATCGGAACCCTGTAGGGTGAACAGCTCACATAGTTGAGCCCTATTCTGTGACAGAATTCCACTGATGCTGGATCGCCGCCATGTTCACCGCATATACCGAGCTTGAGGTCCTTTCTCACAGCCCTCCCCTTTTTCACCGCTATCTCCATGAGCTGACCCACACCGGTCTGGTCCAGTGAGATAAAGGGGTCTTCCTCTATTAATTTATGGTCAATATAATAGGGAAGGAATTTTCCAGCATCGTCCCTGGAAAGTCCATAGGTAGTCTGAGTAAGGTCATTTGTTCCAAAGGAATAAAAGTCTGCCTGTGTTGCTATCTCATCAGCAGTGAGGGCTGCCCTCGGAAGCTCTATCATTGTTCCGACAGTATATTTTACCTTTGTCTTGTAGCTTGCCTGAACCTCCTCAGCCACTTTCACAACAAGTTCCCGCAATAGCTTGAGCTCATTTACATGAGCAACAAGAGGTATCATTATCTCTGGTATAACCTTCATACCCTGAAGTGTAAGTTCACAGGCAGCCTCCATTATTGCCCTTGTCTGCATCTCGTATATCTCAGGAAATGTTATACCAAGCCTGCAGCCCCTGTGGCCAAGCATTGGATTAAATTCATGAAGGGCCTTATTCTTAGCCCTGAGTCTTTCAAAAGGAACACCCATCTCCTCTGCAAGCTCCTTAAGCTCTTCGTCACCATGAGGCAGGAATTCATGTAAGGGAGGATCAAGGAGTCTTATTGTAACAGGAAGTCCTTCCATTACCCTGAATATCTCTATAAAATCATTTTTCTGCATGGGTAGTATCTTCTTTAGTGCCCTCTCTCGCTCTTCCTTTGTCTCTGCAAGTATCATCTCTCTTACAG
>JAOACK010000023.1 GCA_026417875.1 Thermodesulfovibrionales bacterium
AGATGTGTATAAGAGACAGATCTAATGCTGGTGCTGTTACTCATGCCTATGGAGTTAAAGCTCATGAAAGATCCTATGGCCTGGATGAAAATGGTAATCCGATAATATCTCGTTCAGGCAAACCAAAGACCATTCTTGAAGAGGCTAAAGAGGCAGGATTTTCAGTTGGTATAATCAATACAGGCACTATAACAGAGCCTGGAACAGGCGTTTTCGGTGCTAGGGTTATAAATCGTGATGATCACTTAGGAATTGCTAAACAATTAATAATGCGAGACCCTGGAAGCGAGATTGATATAATATTCGGTGGTGGGGAAGTATGGTTTTTACCTTCCGATGTTCGTGGCAGGCATGGTGTAATGGGCAAGAGGACAGATGGATTAAATTTGATTCAGGAAGCAATAAACAGGGGCTACACAGTAATTTATACCAGAGAAGAACTTTTAAATCTTCCTCCATCAGTAAACAAGGTACTGGGTTTATTCGCAGCGCATGATACATATAATGACAATAATGACGAGGATCCGAGGAGATATTCTTATACAGAAGAACAACTCAGAGCAGAAGGACTTTATGATTACAATCCTAATGCACCTACTCTGGCAGAAATGGTAGATGTTGCCATAAAGATATTGTCTAATAAAAACAATAAAGGATTCTATCTTGTAGCAGAAGAAGAAGGTACAGACAATCTGGCTAATGGTGCATTGAATGCAAGGGGCACTATAGAGGCTACAAAAAGGGCTGATGATGCAATTGGTGTTGCACTGAATTTTGCAAAGAATAATCCTAATACACTTCTTATTGTTGCTGCTGACAGTGAGGCCAGTGGTTTAAGCATAATAGGCAATCCTCGTACTACCCCTGAAGGAAATGTTGTACCAACTAGAGTATTAAGAAGACTTGATGGAACAGTTTATTTTACAGAATACCTTGATGGTAAGGATGGTACAAACACACCACCTTTCATGTCTGCGCCTGATAGAAATGGCCAGCGCTGGCCCTTTGCAATTGCCTGGTCAACTGCGGGAGACCATTCAGGTAGCATAGTGGCGAGAGCTTACGGAAGGCATGCAGACATGCTTTACGGTACAATAGACAATACAGAAATATACAGAATAAAGTATAGAGTATTGTTTAACAGACTTTTAGAATAGATTTTTTAAAGGTTGGCATGGCTTCATGAAGCCATGCCAACTATTTTTTTATATTTTCATATTTATTCATTTAAAGAAATATTTCTCAACCTTCCGCTCAGTTCCACCATGTCTCTTATCAGCTCAGTAAGCTTTCTTGCCTTTTTCTGATCTCCCTCATCCATTGCCCGGAGTAGGCTGCTACAGAAATACCAAGTGCATCTAAGCGGTCTCTGCCATCTTGGTTTGATGCATCCCTTTTCTCCGAGAAACTGACAGTTTTCTTCAGGTCCTCTACCGTCAAGGGTATATTCAGGTATTCCTGTAAGCTTCATGTATATAAGGTCTTTTTCTTCAGGTATTGCATGTTTCTGTTTGCAGCAGACATCCTGGCATAAAGGACAAATATAACTTGTATATTCCTCTATAAGAGGTGAAATTTCGATCAGTAGTTCCTTTAATCTAACTGCTATCTCTTTAGAGTTCATTGTATCTTTTTACCTCAAGTTTAAGTTCTTCAAGCTTTTTTATGTCATAGCCAGAAAAGAGATAATAAAATACTGAGTTATTTGTTAATAGTGGGTCTACATCCTGAGAGATTATACCTGAAGCGACCATCTCTTTCCAGAGGATAGTCTCTGGAATAGGTGAGTATTCTGTAAGGTGAATTTTTACATTCAGGGATTTCAGGAATTTTACACCTTCTGTCACATCCTGGAGTCCCTGACCGGGTAAACCGAACATTAAATATACTCCTAACTCTTTTTTGGTAAAGCCTGTTTTTTTTAATATCTCTATTGCCCTTTTGAATTCCTCTGTATTTACCTTTCCACCAGTTTTTTCCTGTGTTTCTGAAGAAATAGTCTCAAGACTTACTCTTACTGTCTTGAAACCAGAATTTTTCATCAGGTCTGCAACTTCTTCATCAATGAATCTTGCATGAAGTCCATTAGGTGTGTGGAATCTTATATCAAGGCCTTTTTTAATAATTTCTTTTAACATAGGTTTAATGTGTTCATCACCTTTTACAAGCAGTGCATCATCATAAAAGGCAAAGTCCCTTATCCCGAGTTTATAAAGCTCCAATATTTCTTTTACAACTTCTCCAGGATCTTTCTGAATAAATCGGCTATGTAAGATACCAGAGGCACAGTAGGTACACTTAAAAGGACATCCTTCTGAGGTCCACAGGGGTGCAAAATCCCATTTCTGAAGACCTAGTTTCCAGTAGGGTTGGGAAATCCCAATTCTTTTAAGCCTGAATCCGAAGGTGTTCAAAAAGGCCTCTAATCTATTTTCTACAGATCCTGTAAATATACCATCAGCATTTGTATTTTGAAGTGCATGCTCAGGAAGGAGGGTGCTGTAAAGTCCTCCAATTATTACAGGTATATTCCTGAAAATTTTCTTTATCTCATTTACAGTCTCCCTGACTCCCGTATACCAGTAGGTCATCAAAGTGGATAGGAAGATCATGTCAGGAGCAGGGATTTCTTTAAGTCTTTTATTAAATTCCTCAGGACTTATTCCGTATCTACAAAATTTTCTTGGAATATTTTTGAGGATAGGAGGTTTTTCTATTTCCTGCCTGTGGTACTTTCCGGTACCCCAGCTCTTTTTCCTCACAGTCTCAAGACAGTCAATAAAATATACTTTTACATCAAACTGGCTCAGATATTCTGCAACTCTAAGAAGTCCTAAGGGTGCTGACCAGAGATTTAAACAGGAAAAATCATGAACCCAGGGATTTATGAGAAGGATCTTCATGGAATTCTATGAGAATAAAGCACCAGTAAGATCCAATCCATACTTGTTATTTATTAGTCTTTACTGAGTCCTGTAATAATCTTGTAATGCTTTGATTGTGAATGTCTTTTCTTTGAGTTTTTCTATGGCACTTACAACAGCCTTAGCACCTGATATTGTTGTTGTGTAGGGTATCATGTATTGTAATGCACTGTTTCTTATATAGAAGGAATCTTTCTTTGATTTTGCATCACTTACAGTATTTACGATGAAATGTATTTCGTTATTTTTTATGAGATCTACAATATTGGGTCTTCCTTCATGGATTTTATAGACCATCTCAACATTCAGTCCCTGTGAATTAAGGAATTCAGCAGTTCCTTTAGTGGCTACAACCGAGAGCCCGAGGGCCTTCAATTTCCTTACAAGTTCCACTGTGAGAGGTTTATCCTTATCTTTTACACTGAAAAATATCTTGCCGTTCAGGGGTATCCTGTTGTTTGATGCAGCCTCTGCCTTCCAGTATGCAAGGCCGAAATGGGTATCAATTCCCATTACCTCACCGGTAGATTTCATTTCAGGACCAAGGATTGTATCAACACCAGGAAATTTATCAAAGGGGAATACTGCCTCTTTAACGGCAACATAATTTATATCAGGATCCTTTGTAATTCCAAGTTCCTTTAATCTTTTACCTACCATTAGTTTTGCAGCTATCTTGGCAAGTGGTATACCTGTTGCCTTGCTGACAAAGGGCACAGTTCTTGAAGCCCGTGGATTTACCTCGAGAACATAAACATCATTTCCTTTTACAGCAAACTGTATGTTTATGAGCCCTATAACATTCAGTTCTTCTGCCAGAAGCCTTGTCTGTCTTTTTATCTCTTCAATAATTGAAGGACTGAGAGAATAGGGTGGTAGAGAACAGGCTGAATCACCTGAATGTATTCCTGCTTCTTCTATATGTTCCATTACACCACCGATTACTATATCTATGCCGTCACAAAGGGCATCTACATCAACTTCTATGGCATCTTCGAGGTATTTATCTATCAGTACAGGATGTTCCGGTGATGCCTTTACTGCCCTCTGCATGTATTCAATGAGTGTGGCCGAGTCATAGACTATCTCCATTGCCCGTCCACCAAGAACATAGGATGGTCTTACAAGAACCGGATAACCTATTTGAGAGGCAATACTCAATGCCTCATCAACTGACATTGCAGTGCCACTCAGGGGCTGTTTGAGACTCAGTTTTTCAAGGAGCTCTTTGAATTTTTTTCTATCTTCTGCTCTGTCAATCGATTCAGGTGAAGTCCCGAGAATCCTGACACCCTCTCTCTGCAGGGGTACTGCAAGTTTAAGGGGTGTCTGGCCTCCGAACTGAACTATTACACCTACCGGTTTTTCTCTATCTATTATGTTAAGTACATCTTCTATGGTTAGGGGCTCAAAATATAACCTGTCAGCTGTATCATAATCTGTACTTACAGTTTCTGGATTGCAGTTTACCATTATGGTTTCATAGCCAAGTTCCTTGAGAGCAAAGACAGCATGGACGCAGCAGTAGTCAAATTCTATTCCCTGCCCTATTCTGTTCGGACCTGAGCCAAGGATTATAACCTTTTTTCTCTGTGAGGGTTCAAATTCTGATTCTCTAATTGATATGATACCTTTTTCTGTTATCCTGAAAAAAGGCCTTTCATAGGTTGAATATAGATAGGGTGTGTAGGCTTCGAATTCTGCAGCACAGGTATCAACAAGTTTGTAAGATGGTTTCAGATGCTTCTTTCTTCTCATTTCTCTGATTTCAATCTCTTTTCTTCCTGTAAGGGCAGCTATCTGTCTGTCCGAGAATCCGTATTCCTTTGCCCTGAGAAGGATCTCGTCATCAAGGTTTGAATTCTTTATCTTATTCTCAAACTCCACTATTTCTCTTATCTGGTCAAGAAACCACAGGTCTATCTTAGTAAGTTCATTAATCCTCTCTATAGAAAATCCTTTTCTGAATGCCTCTCCAATATAAAGTAGCCTGTCTGCATTTGGTGTCCTTAACTTGGATATAATCTGTTCTTCTGTCACTCCGTTAACAGGATCAAGACCAGAAAGGCCTGTTTCAAGGCTCCTTAAGGCCTTCTGGAGAGATTCCTTGAATGTCCTTCCAATTGCCATCACCTCTCCAACAGACTTCATCTGTGTTGTTAAAGTTGGGTCTGCTTCAGGAAATTTTTCAAAGGTGAAGCGTGGTATCTTTGTAACTACATAGTCTATAGTAGGTTCAAAGGAAGCAGGTGTGGTTTTTGTAATATCATTTTTAAGCTCATCAAGGGTATAACCTACGGCAAGCTTTGCCGCAATCTTTGCTATGGGAAAGCCTGTTGCCTTACTTGCAAGTGCAGAGCTTCTTGATACCCTGGGATTCATCTCTATCACAACCATCCTTCCATTTTCTGGATTGACTGCGAACTGGATATTGGAACCACCTGTATCAACGCCTATTGCCCTTATCACCTTTATGGCAGCATCCCTCATCCTCTGGTATTCTCTATCTGTGAGTGTCTGGGCAGGTGCTACAGTGATTGAATCTCCGGTATGAACTCCCATGGGATCAAAATTCTCTATGGAACATACAATTATTACATTGTCTGCCCTGTCCCGAACTACCTCAAGCTCAAACTCCTTCCAACCAAGGACAGATTCCTCAACCAGAACCTGGTGAACAGGACTGAGCTTGAGAGCCCTCTCAAGAAGTTCCTTATATTCTTCTTTGTTATAGGCAATTCCTCCGCCCGTGCCACCGAGCGTAAAGGCAGGTCTCAGTATTACAGGAAAACCTATCCATTCAATAACCTCAAGACCCTGATTTAGGTCTGTAACAGCAGCACTCCTTGGAACCTCAAGACCTATTGATGTCATGACCTTTTTGAAAAGCTCTCTGTCTTCAGCCTTTTTTATAGCGTCAGGTTTTGCACCGATGAGTTCGACACCATATTTATCAAGAATACCTTTTTTCCATAGAGCCATTGATAGATTGAGTCCTGTCTGACCACCCATTGTGGGAAGAAGAGCATCAGGTCTTTCAATTTCTATAATCTTTTCAACTACCTCTGGTATAAGAGGTTCTATGTATGTTCTGTCTGCCATCTCAGGATCAGTCATGATCGTGGCAGGATTTGAATTTACTAAGATTACCTTGTAGCCTTCTTCTCTAAGAGCCTTGCAGGCCTGAGTACCTGAATAATCAAACTCGCAGGCCTGGCCGATGATTATAGGGCCAGAGCCTATTATCATTATTTTTTTGATATCAGTTCTTTTTGGCATGTGTTAAGGTTCAGTATTGTGAGTTATAAAGAGCCTTTCTGCTTCCCTGATTCCTGCCAGTGAGAGCCATCTTTTCAATTCTCCATAAAGATTGTTAATCCTTCTTCCATCCCTGTCGACATAGATTATCTTTTTATTTCCATCATGAAATCCAAGTTCAAGATAATAGACCTCAATAGACTCGGCAAAGTCAGGTATGATCGTTCCATGCTGAAGAGCAATCTTTTTGACTATTTCGGCACCTTCTGGATTATCTACAGATAAAATTTTTTTGTTTACAGCGAAATATTTTACTTGATTTAGAGAAAAATTTTCCACTTTTTTTATGATAAAAGCTGGATATTTTATCTTAATCATATTCCTGAAAAAGGATACTTCAAGCGGTCTTTCTCTGAAAATGCTCAATCTGAAAAAAATGAAGAGAAGACCAAAAAGCAGAATAAAGGCAATAATCTCAAAAATCCTAACAGGAAAATACATGGCATAAATTGAAAATAAAGCTCCATCAACAAAAGATGCTACTATTAAAGAGGTGGTTTCTCTGCTCATGAGAGCACTATGAAGGATGCTTCCTTTTTCTGCTTTATAAAAAAATGTATAAAAGGTGACATTATCATGGGTTATGGATAGCTTATATGTTCCATTAATGGTCATCTGAAATAGACTATCCTGTTTCCACCAAGATGCAAGGGTATCTCGGTCCTTTCAGACCAGAGGCCCTTGTGAAGATAATTCTCCTCAGCATAGGCACTAAGGACATCTCCAAAAAAGGCGTAACACTCTCCAGCCTCAATTATTTTTTTAACCCTGCATTCCAGATATCCTGCACAGCCTTCTATCATTGGAGGTTTTATCTTTCTTGGAGCAAGTATTTTTAACTTTGCCATTTTAAATTTATCTGTGTCCCTTCCTGAGCTTCTTCCACATATCCAGAGGGCCTTCAGGAATTCCTTTGTTGGAATGCTTATACCGAATTCCTTTGTTTCCTTTATAAGTTTTGCTGTATGAGCCTCCTTTGATACACAGACAATTGCAATGGGAGGCTCCTCGCTTACTGGTGTTGCCCAGGCACAGGCCATAACATTGGGCTTTCCATCTTTGCTTATGCTGGTAAGAAAAAAAGCAAGCTTTGGATGCAGGAGGTGGTAGATATCTGATTTTATCTCTTTAAGCATTTTTACCTCCGGATTGAAATTTTTATATCTTACCCTGCCTGAAGAGTTCCTGGATCTTTATTGTTCTTTCAGGTAAACTTTTTCTCAGCTTGTTTACAAGATAGAGCCATCTTAGCCTTCGCTCCAAAGACCATCTGCCATATTCCTTTAAATGTTCTGAGCTCAGAAAATAGGTAAATCATTTTTTCTTGTCTTCCATCATCACTCAAGGATCATCATAAGGTACTTTACATCTGCCATGTCTTGCTTCCGACCTGTTTTTTTTAATTTTAATGAGGTCATGGATAGAAATAGTCGGTATTTTCTCTCCATAGATTTCAAATACGACAGATCTGCTTTTTAATTCTTCATATGGGATAGGAGAATCAAAAATTATATCAATCTCTGCGATAGGTGAATCTTGATTGAAAAAATTCATTGCTCCCATCCTCTTTTCTTTTATCAATGAATTTCTTTTTATCTCATCAGCTAGATCCATTGGATCAACATGGTTCTTTGTACGATAGCCCCACTCCTTAAGTTTTGAGATTAAGTTCTTTGAATATTTCCTTAAAATCTAACTCCACTTAATTGAATTCCTCTATCAGTTCTCTAAATCTCCTGAACAGATGCGTTGAGTCATTTGGTCCGGGTCCTGCCTCTGGATGGTGCTGGACAGAAAAGATCGGGTATTCCACATGCTCCATACCCTCTTCTGAGCCATCAAAAAGATTCTCGTGGGTTAATCTTACTTGTCCTTTGAGACTGTTGATATCAACACAATAATTATGATTCTGAGCTGTTATCTCAACCTTTCCGGTCTTGAGGTCCTTTACAGGATGATTTCCTCCATGATGCCCGAATTTCAATTTATAAGTACTTCCACCCATAGCAAGTCCCAGTATCTGGTGACCAAGGCATATACCGAAGATTGGTTTCTTTCCTATAAGTTTTTTTGTATTCTCGATAGCATAGGTAACTGTTACGGGATCTCCTGGACCGTTACTCAGAAGTATTCCATCAGGATCCATATCAAGGACCTTTTCTGCAGGGGTCATGGCACCAACTACTGTGATGTCAAAACCTGCTTCATATAAATTTCTAAGGATGTTAAACTTCACACCGAAATCGTAAACGACTACCTTCAATCGCTTACCAGGCTTCAGTTCTGAATCTTCTGTTACAGGACATGGCCAGGTCCAGCAACCTTCATTCCATTTATATGATTCAGGAGAGGTGACATCCTTAACAAGGTCAAGGGCTGAAATACCCGGATGTCTTTTCACTTTTTTAAGAAGACTTTCAGGATTAAGGTCAGTAGAGGATAATATGCCCATCTGGCAACCCTTTGTTCTGAGATGTCTTGTAAGTGCCCTTGTATCGATACCTGAGATTCCAGGAATATTATACCTTTTAAGATATTCATCAAGACTCTCTTTTGCCCGCCAGTTGCTGAATATTTTTGAGCATTCCTTAACGACAAATCCCTCCACCTTAGGGCTCTCTCTGGATTCCATATCTTCAGGATTTATACCATAGTTTCCTATTTCAGTATAGGTCATGACAACTATCTGGCCTTTGTAAGATGGGTCCGTTAGAATCTCCTGATAACCTGTTATTGAGGTATTGAATACTACCTCTCCGATCCTTTCTGCCTCGGCACCGAAGGCATCTCCTGTAAAAAAGGTACCATCAGATAACATAAGAATTGCCTTCTTCATATGACCTCCAGTGATAAATTATAACATATTTATAGAACAAGGTCTTTGAAGTTTAGAAAGGATAAGCCTCTCCTCGCAGATTACTAAAGTAAGACAGATTAATTTGAAAAAATCTCTTTCCACAGGTTATAGTTAAAGGTTAAAGGTTTTTAATGAGCTATGCAGGAATTTATTATAGTAAAAGGAGCCTCTGAACATAATCTTAAAGGAATAGATGTCACTATCCCAAGGGGGAAGATCACTGTTATTACAGGACCATCCGGCTCTGGAAAATCTTCCCTTGCAATGGATACCATTTATGCAGAGGCACAGAGACGCTACATGGAAAGCCTCTCTTCCTATGCAAGGCAATTCATCGAGCAGCTAAAAAAACCTGAGGTCCAGTCCATAACAGGCCTCTCACCCTCAATAGCCATAGATCAAAAGACTGTTACAAGAAGTCCTCGCTCTACAGTTGGAACAATAACAGAGATATATGATTACATGAGGGTTATTTATACGAGAGCAGGAAAGCCCTTCTGCTATAAATGTGGCTCTCCTCTTGGAGGTCAGAGGCTGGATGGAATTATAGATGCCGTTAAATCCCTTCCTCAGGGTACAAGATTGCAGATCCTTTCTCAGATAGTTAGGGAGAGGAAGGGTGAGTATAAGAAAGAACTTGACTCAATGAGAAGGGAGGGTTTTTTAAGGGCAAGGATAGATGGAAAGATGGTTGACCTTGTTGAGGGCCTTAAACTTAAGAAAACTCAGAGACATACTATAGAGATTGTAATAGACAGGTTTATTGTAAAGCCTGGCATTGATAAAAAGATAGCAACCTCTATAGAGGTAGCTTTAAGGTATTCTGATATCATTATTGTTAATCTTGTTGATGAGGGCAGGGATATCCTTTTCAGTAAGAGCCTTGCCTGTCCTAAATGCGGTATAAGCTATCCTGAGATAGCTCCGAGGCTTTTTTCATTTAACAGTCCCTATGGAGCCTGTCCGAGGTGTAATGGCATTGGATTTGAGGATATAAAAGAGTTTTTTGAAAGAGAAGAAATAACTGAAGAAGATATTATTGCAGAACCATTAATTGATGTGGAATCTCTGAGATTCGAAAAGTGCACTGAATGTAAAGGAACACGTCTTAGAAAAGAAGCCCTGGGTATTCGTTTCAATGGCGTGAATATTGCTGAATTCAGCAGTCTTACAGTTAAAGAGGCAATAAATTTTTTAAAAAATCTTGAACTTTCAAAGAGGGAGACATTCATAATTTCAAGACCCTTAAAAGAGGTCAAAGACAGGCTCGGTTTCCTTGAAAAAGTTGGTCTTGACTACCTTACCCTTGACAGGCCCTCCCTTACCCTTTCAGGAGGTGAGGCACAGAGGATAAGACTTGCAACACAGATTGGTTCAAGGCTTACAGGTGTACTTTACGTCCTTGATGAGCCTAGCATAGGACTCCATCCCAGGGATTGTAAAAAGCTTCTTGACACAATTGCTTTTATCAGGGATGCTGGTAATACTATAATAATAGTGGAACATGATGAAGAAACAATTAGAAATGCTGATTATATAATTGACATGGGTCCTGGTGGAGGTGTTTACGGCGGTACTGTTGTAGCATCTGGCACACTTAGAGAGATAATGCAAGCACCTCAGTCTCTTACAGGAAGGTATCTTAATGGAGAGCTTTCAATACCTGTTCCATTCTCAAGAAGAAAGCCTGTTGATTTCATAGAGATAACAGGCGCCTCTGAATTTAATCTCAAGAATATAGATGTAAAAATACCTCTTGGAGTATTTATCTGTGTTACCGGTGTATCAGGTTCTGGCAAGAGTACACTGTTTATTGATATCCTCTACAGGGCATTGATAGCTCACCTTTATAAATCCAAGGTTAGGCCAGGAAAATTTAAAAAGATTAAAGGTATAGAAAAGATAAAGAAGGCATTATGCGTTGACCAGAGACCTCTTGGAAGGACACCGAGGTCAAATCCTGCTACTTATACTGGAATCTTTACCCTTATAAGGGATCTCTTTGCCCAGATTCCTGAGGCACGAATGAGGGGCTACAATGCCTCGAGGTTCAGTTTCAATCTTCCCGGCGGAAGGTGTGAAGCCTGCGGTGGTGATGGATTAAAAAAAATAGAGATGCATTTCCTTCCCGACGTCTATGTACCCTGTGATGAATGCAAGGGAAGGAGATACAATAAAGAGACCCTTGAGATAAAATACAAAGATAAAAATATTGCTGATATCCTGGATATGACTGTAACTGAAGCTCTTGAGTTCTTTAAGAATATTCCCCATGTGAGTTCCAGACTAAGGATACTGGAGGAAGTAGGTCTCGGTTATATAAAGCTTGGCCAGCCTGTAACATCCCTTTCAGGAGGCGAGGCGCAGAGGATTAGACTTGCAAAGGAATTCGTAAAAAAAGTAAAGGGTGGAGCTATTTATATACTTGATGAGCCAACCACAGGCCTTCACTTCGCTGATATAGAAAAGCTTCTGAATGTGATAAATAGGCTTGTTGACAGCGGAAATACCGTAATAGTAATTGAACATAATCTTGATGTTATAAAATCATCAGATTACATAATTGACATGGGTCCTGAAAGTGGAGACTCTGGAGGAGAGGTTGTTGCAGAGGGTACACCTGAGGAGGTTGCTAGGAATCCAAGGTCCTGGACTGGAAGATTCCTTAGTGAGAAGCTCGGTATGTCAGCATCTCTTACTGCTCAGAAAGGATAAGAAAGTCAATGAATTATTATTGTCTTAAGGAAGAGGTCTTATGAATAGAAAGATTGTGATATCTATTTTGACCATAATTTTTTTCTTTTCTTCTTGCCAGAAGGAAAGGCTTTACAGAAAGACCATGATCGTGATGGATACCGTTGTTACGGTTACTGTTATTGCAGACTCTGAAGAACGTGCAGACAGGGTAATTGACAGGGTCTTTGGAGAATTAAAGAAAATGGAAGGTTTATTTAATTTTTATTCAGACCAGAGTGAGATTTCAGAAATAAACAGAAACGCAGGTTTAAAGCCCGTTAGGGTTTCAGATGATACCATGGCTTTATTAAAAAAAGCACTCCAGATTTCTGAGCTTACAGGAGGAGCCTTTGATATATCAACAGGTCCTCTTACAATATTATGGGATTTCCATAAACAGGAAATCCCTGATAGAGGGAGCATAAAAAAGGCACTGAAACTTGTGAATTTTAAAAACATTGTACTTGATGAAAGGAATAATACTGTGTTTCTAAAAAAGAAGGGAATGCTAATAGATCCTGGAGGCATTGCAAAGGGATATGGTGCAGACAGGGCAGTCGAGATCCTTAAGGCAGAGGGAATAAAAGCAGCCCTTGTGGCTATTGCAGGAGATATAAGGGCCTACGGCATTAAAGAAGACAGAACCCCCTGGATTATAGGTATCAGAAATCCCAGGTCAGAAAATAGTGATGATCTGATAGCAACCCTTCCACTCAGAGATTCTGCTATTTCTACTTCAGGAGATTATGAAAGATTCTTTATAAAAGAAAATAAAAGATATCACCATATCATCAATCCAGGGACAGGTTATCCCTCAGCATCAACTGGCGGAGTTTCTGTGATTGCTGAGGAGGGTTATCTGAGCGATAGCCTAGCAACAGCGGTCTTCGTTCTTGGTCCTGAGAAAGGTATGGAACTTTTAAAAAGACTAGGTTATAAGGGAATATTCATCACTGGAGATGGTAAAAGATTTATTACTGGAGAGATTGATGGTATCAAGTTTAAATAGAAAGGCCTTTTCAATTTTTGATGGGATTCTTATAGCATGCCTACTTGGCTTTTCCCTATCAGGTATTACCTTCATGCATAAATTATCACCTGCAGATAATTCTGTGATAATTGAAGTGGACGGTAGACTTTATGGAGTTTATCAACTTTCAGAAGACAGGATTCTGAGTGTTGAAGGACCTCTTGGAAGGACTGTTATAGAAATAAAGGAGAAAAAGGTGAGGGTTCTAAGTTCACCCTGTACCAATAAATTTTGTGTACATCAGGGATTCCTGAACCAGGGTAGTATAATATGCATTCCGAACAGGGTTGTTATAATAATCGGAGCAAGTCCGGTAGATGCGATTACAGGATAAGCAGAGGATTGCTGTTCTGAGCGCCATTGCAATTGCAATCCACAGTATTGAGAATCTTATACCCACCCCCATTCCCTGGCTCAGATTGGGACTATCGAATATCATTACATTGATTGTCTTTTTACTTTTCGGTTTAAGACCAGCTTTTCTTGTTACCTTATTGAGGGTTACACTATCTTCTATGATTTTAGGAACCTTTCCAGGACCTGCTTTTATTCTGAGCCTTTCTGGAGGTCTGACAGGTCTTGCTGGATTATGGCTATCAAGTTTTGTGCCCCTTTTTGGTATAACAGGACTGAGTGTGATCTCTGCGTCTTTTCATATACTGGGACAGCTCGCAGTGGCTTATTATCTATTCATTAAAAAAACCGAGGCGGTCCTTGCTATATTGCCTGTGCTTATCTTTTTTTCTACTATTACAGGTGCAGTTAATGGTTCTATTGCTTCCGGAATTGTAAAGAAACTTAAAGAAAAAGTTAGGTATTGACCGTGTCAGATCTTATAAATGCTATTTTTCTGAGAAGGCTAAACAGATTTATTGTCGAATGTGAAAGGAATAACAGAAGGTTTAAAGCCTATCTTCCGAATCCAGGTAGATTGTGGGAACTTTTGTTGCCAGGCAGGGAGCTTTATATAAAACAATCCTCAGGTAATCTTTTCTGGACAGTCTGGGCAGTGAAAAAGGATAACAGTATTATATGTCTTCATACTCATTATATCAACGATATTGCTGAAAGACTTATTAAAGAAGGTTTATTTCCTGAATATTTCATAAAGCAAAGAGAAGTTACAATTAATTCTAACAGAATTGATTTTCTGCTTAGCTCAGGCAAGAAGGATTTATTGCTCGAAGTAAAATCCTGTACTCTTTATCATGATGGAATATCTATGTTTCCTGATGCCATTACCATCAGAGGGAAAAGACATTTAGAGCTCCTTGCCCGCATGAATGGCGCTATACTTTTTATAGTCCCCTTTCCTGAGGCAGAATATTTTCTTCCAGATTTTCATACTGATCCTGAATTTTCTGAGACACTCTCAAGATTCCGTAATAAACTTATTATCAGGGCGGTCTCTGTTAAATTGAACATGGATATGAAACCTGAATTTATTAATGAACTTAAGATACCCTGGCACATCTACGATCGTGAGTCCCGCGACAGAGGCAGTTATATTCTCTATGGAAAACTTACAAGGGACAGATTTTTCAAAATAGGAAAGCTCGGAAAAATAAATTTCAAAAAGGGTTATTATCTTTACATTGGTTCTGCAATGAACTCCCTGAGTGCAAGGTTAAGAAGACATATGAACAAACATAAAAGAATGAGATGGCACATTGATTACCTTGTTCCAGGACTTGATGACCTTAAAACTATTGCCTTCAGATCCTCTGAATCTCTTGAATGTCTTCTTGCAGATGAATTAAAAAGAATATCAAGACCTGTTGGGAGATTTGGCTCTTCTGATTGTGGATGTGAGGGGCATCTTTACTGGTTCACGGATGATCCATTTCGTAACGAGAGGTTTATTAATATTTTATTAAAATACCGAATCAGCAGGTTAAGAAGATTTCTGTAACGGAGTATATTTACGTCAAAAAAATCTTCTGCAATAACATAACTAAATTTTTCTTGATTTTTAAGAAATTAACAGTTATAATTTAAAAGAAAACATGAATAGAAAAATCCTTTTTATAACACCTCCCTATCACTGTGGCGTGGTTGAGGTCGCAGGCCGATGGGCGCCGCTTACCTTTGCCTATCTTGCTGGTGAAATAAGAAAACACGGTTTTGAACCCTTTATTTATGATGCAATGACAAAGCAGAAGGGATTTCCTGAAATAAGGGAAAAGATTAAAGAAATCGCTCCAGCCTTTGTTGCAACCACTGCTATTACCTCTACAGTAATGGATAGTCTCGAGGTCCTGCGTATCGCAAAGGAGGTCAATCCGGAGATAAAGACCATTATTGGTGGAGTACATCCAACCTTTATGTATGAGGAAGTCCTTGGTAATGATTTTGTTGATTTTGTTGTAAGAGGGGAGGGAGAGATAACACTTAATGAACTTTTATCATGCATTCTTAAAGGTGATAATCCGGGGAAGATAAAAGGTATTGCCTTTAGAGAGAATGGTCATATAATTGCAACTCCCCAAAGACCTTTTATAGAAGACCTTGATAGCCTGAGCCCTGCATGGGATTTAATAGACTGGAAGGATTATAGATATTTTGTTATCCCAAATAGCAGGCTGGGTGCTATAAGCAGCTCAAGGGGATGCAGCCATGGATGTACCTTCTGCTCACAGCAGAAATTCTGGCAGAGGTCATGGCGTGCCAGAAGGCCAGAGAATGTCGTCAGGGAGATTGAACATCTTAACAGGGAGTATGGTGTTAATGTCTTTCTTATCGTTGATGAATATCCAACAAATGATAGAGAAAGATGGGAGAGGTTTCTTGATCTGCTTATCGAAAAGGAGCTCGGTATATATATACTTATGGAGACAAGGGCGGAGGATATTCTGAGAGACAGGGATATTCTCTGGAAATACAGAAAAGCTGGTATTGTCCATATTTATATAGGCGTGGAGTCAACTGACCAGGAGACCCTTGATCTTATTAAAAAGGATATAAGGGTTGAAACTGGTATAGAGGCATTGAGACTTATTCATGAGCATGGCATGATCAGTGAGACAAGTTTTATCTTGGGTTTTCCTGATGAGACCAGGCAGTCCATAGAGAGGACACTGAAACTTTCAAAGATCTACAATCCTGACTTTGCCCATTATCTTGCTTTGGCGCCCTGGCCTTATGCAGATATGTATAAGGAGCTTGAGCCTCACATAGTTACAAAGGATTACAGAAAGTATAACCTTATTGATCCTGTAATAAAACCTGTAGCAATGACTGTGGAGGAACTTGACAGGGCTATAATTGATTGTTATCAGAGTTTTTACATGGGTAAGCTTACGGAGATACTGAATATAAAAGATGAGTTTAAGAAACATTATATACTTTCTTCCATGAAATTGATCATGAACAGTTCATTTATTGTGAATAAACTGGGTAGCCTCGGCAAGATCCCTCCTCAGGTGGAAATGCTTCTCAGGAAACTTGAAGGTGGAAAGGAAAGGAAGGAAGATTTCAAGATTCTCGCATCTGGTTCTGCTGTTATAAATAGGCCTGTCGAGGAGGTTTTTGAGTATGTTTCTAATCCCGAGAACTGGCCCTCTTTTGTTTCAGGTCTTGAGGATATAAAGAGTCCATCAAGGAGACTTAGAAAGGGTGACACCTTTGAATGGACCTTTAATGTGAGGGGTATAACTCTCAGAGGCAAAGGCAAAGTTATGGAGTTTATTAATAAAAAGATCATTATCCTTCAGATGTACAGACTTCTGCCTATAAAAGAGGTGATCACTTTTCAGGGCTTTGAGGATAAGACAACACTTTCCATAGATATTGGTTATGAGAGACCTGGGAAGATACTCAGTTTCCTTTTTAGAGTTACCATTGATATCTTAAACATAAGGCAGCTTCATCTTATCCTTAATAACATTAAGACGATTCTTGAAAAAGGCAATATAGAAAGACAGAGGTATATTAATTAATCTTACTCCACAGTTACACTCTTTGCAAGATTCCTGGGCTGGTCTACATCATATCCCTTTGTCACACCCACATAATAGGCAAGAAGCTGAAGAGGAATTACGGAAAGTATAGTTGAAAGATATTTATTTGCGGAGGGTATCTCTATTACATAATCAGAAAGGCTCTTTGCCTCTCTGTCTGATTCTGTTACTATTGATATAATAATCCCTCCTCTTGATTTAACCTCCTGCATATTAGAAAGGAGCTTTTCATAGAGCTCATCCCTCGTAGCAATGACAACTACAGGAAGTTCATCATCAATAAGGGCAATGGGGCCGTGCTTCATCTCTCCAGCTGGATAGCCCTCTGCATGAATATAGGATATTTCCTTGAGTTTTAATGCTCCTTCTAGGGCAATAGGATAATTTATACCTCTACCTAGAAAAAGAAAGCCCCTTCTATTAACATGGTGTTTTGCTATTGCCTCTATGCTCGTGCTGTACTTTAATATTTCTTCTATCTTTTCAGGAATAGCTATGAGTTCACTTAACAGTTTTTTTATCGATTCTAAGTCGAGCCTTCCTTTAAGCCAGGCCATAAGAAGCGAAAAGATATAAAGGGATACAAGCTGGGTAGTAAAAGCCTTTGTTGAGGCAACTCCGATCTCAGGTCCTGCGTGGGTGTAAAAAACTCCGTCACTCTCGCGGGAAGCCGTGCTTCCAAGGACATTGCATATGGTAAGGACCTTTAATCCCTTGGATTTTGCCTCCCTTATAGCTGCAATTGTATCCGCAGTCTCACCTGACTGGGTTATGGCTATTACAAGCGTGTTTTTTTCAAGTATTAACTTTCTGTATCGGAATTCAGAGCCGATCTCTGTCTGTACAGGAAGACCCGCAAGTTCTTCAATCATATATCTTCCTGCAAGACCTGCATGATAGGATGTTCCACAGGCAACTATCATTATCCTTTCTGTTGATTGCAGAATTGCAGGATCTATATTAAATTCTTCAATATTGACTCTGCCTGATTCAAGACTTATCCTTCCTCTAAGTGTATCAGCTACTGCCCTTGGCTGTTCAAATATCTCCTTGAGCATGAAATGCTTGTATCCACCCTTTTCAGCCATAACTGGGCTCCAGTCTATATGAACCGAGGTCTTTTTGATACTCCTTCCGTCAAGGCTCATTAATTCATAACCACCTGGATTTATACTCACCATATCTCCATCATCAAGAAATATCACATCCCTTGAATACTGCAGAAAGGCTGGTATATCAGAGGCAAGGAAATAGCCCTTATCAGAAAGGCCAAGTATAAGAGGACAGTCCTTTCTTACTCCTACAATCTTTCCTGGCTCAAGTTCATTCATCACTGCGATTGCATAGGCACCCTTTACAGGTTTCAGAGCCTCTATAATCGCCTCTTCAAGGCTTCTGTTATCAATTTTACTATCGATGAGATGGCAGAGCACCTCTGTATCTGTTTCTGAGGTAAATCTATGGCCTTTCTCAGTAAGTTCTCTTTTTAGCTCCAGATAGTTCTCTATGATTCCATTATGAACAAGTACTATCCTGCCTGCTCTGTGGGGGTGGGCATTTTCCTCTGATGGCTTTCCATGGGTAGCCCATCTTGTATGACCGATTGCTGTATTACTTGAATTCCTTTCAGTGAAGAGGGATTCCAGGTCCTTTATCTTTCCCTTGCATCTTTTTATCTCTATTGAGCCTCTGTTGAAAAAGGCTATTCCCGCAGAGTCATAGCCCCTGTACTCAAGTCTTTTAAGCCCTTCAAGGACTATCTCAATCGCATCTTCTCTACCAGTATAACCTAGAATTCCACACATCAGTCTTTACCTGCCTTCTCTCTGTGTTTTTTTGCCCAGTCTGGAATATGTTTCTGCTGTGTCCTGCTTATAGCGAGACTATCCTCAGGAACATCTTTTGTTATGGTTGAGCCAGCTCCTATATAAGCACCCCGCCTTATCCTTACAGGTGCGACGAGCTGGCTGTCGCTACCTATGAAGACATTGTCTTCTATTATGGTCTTATGTTTTTTAAATCCATCATAATTGCAGGTGATTGTGCCAGCACCTACATTTACATTTTTACCTATCTCAGCATCTCCAATGTAACTTAGATGCATTGCCTTTGTACCCTCACCGATAATTGATTTCTTTACTTCAACAAAATTCCCTATCCTTACATTCCTTTCTATTTTTGAACCAGGTCTAAGGTGTGCAAAAGGACCTATCTGGCAACCTTCATTAATAAGAGAGTCTTCAATAATCGATGAGTCTTTTATGATGACATTGTCACCCAAGATAGAGTTTGAAATTCTCACGTTCTGATAGATTGTGCATCCCCTGCCTATAATGCTTTTTCCCTCTATATGTACACCTGGGTATATAACTGTGTCTCTGCCAATCTTTACATCTCTTTCTATGTATGTATTTTCAGGATTTATAATAGTTACTCCTTCAAGCATATGGCCTTCATTTATCCTTCTTCTCATGATTGCTGAGGCAATGGATAATTCCTTTCTCGTATTTATTCCGAGCAGCTCCTCTTCCTCTGCTATTGCATAGGCCCTTACCTTCAGTCCCTTTCTGGCACTGATTGATATAAGGTCTGTAAGAAAATACTCCTTTTTGTTCTTATTTTTCTTTATTAGATTAATTAATCCCAGTACTTCAGGCTCAATTATATAAATTCCACTGTTTACTTCGTTTATTTCCTTTTCAGCTTGTGTTGCATCGACCGTTTCTCTTATGGCAATAACATTACCCTCTTTATCCCTTATAATCCTTCCATAGAATAAAGGTTCCTTTGAAAGGAAGGAGAGCAGAGAGAGGGAGTTTCTATCCTTTTTATGAATTCTGTAAAGGTTTTTCAGTGTTTCTTCCTTTACAAGTGGTGTATCACCGTTAATTACCATGACGGGCAGATCCTTTTTAACATGTTTGATTCCTGCCTTTAAGGCATCTGCAGTGCCAAGAGGTTTTTCCTGTATTGCTATAGAGCTCATTTCTTTTAGAAAATCTCTTACATCCGCATGATTTCTATTAATTACAGTCACTATCTCTTCGGGATTAAGTTTTTTTGCTGTTTCAATTATATACTGAATCATGGGTATCCCGCAGAGGGGATGAAGAATCTTCGGAAGGTCTGATTTCATCCTTGTTCCTAGGCCCGCAGCAAGTATTATGATATTAAGATTCATTTCTAACTTTTGTTCTCTTTATCTCGGAAGGTGTTGCTATACCACCTGATAGTATGATCCTCACACCTTCTTCTATTGGTATATCTGTGTATATTATATCTTCCTCCTTAAAGAGTACGATCTCTCCAAGATAAAGGTTATTGGTCGGAATGTAAACTGCCCGTAGCTCTTCGCCTCCATCTATCCTGCATTCCTTTGTCAGAAAACCAAAAGCATATATACCCTTTCTTGGATATTCAACTATGACAAATTTTTTAAATGCCCCCTTTGACTCCGGGCTGAAGGCATCCATTATCTGTTTTATTGCTGTGTAGAGACTACTGAAGAGGGGGATTCTAAGGAAAATTTTATCAGCAAGTTGAAGAAGCCTCTTTCCAAAGACATTTGTCGAAATAATACCTGTAAAAAATACAATTATTATGGCGGTCATAAAACCCAGTCCCGGGATATGATACCCAATAATCTTTATAAGAAGAGGTTCTAAGAGGTGATCAATAAAGGTGAAGAACCTCTCTATTACGAGTACGGTAATCAGGATGGGAATAGTTACGAAAAGGCCGGCTATGAATTTTCTCTTGAAGGTAGCCTTTATTGATGTTTTTGCATTCATATTATCTTTCCTTTACTGCCAATACCTGGTCCGGTATATTGAAGTTTGCATAAACATTCTGGACATCATCGTGGTCTTCCAGAGCTTCGAAAAGTCTTATCATCTGCTCGGCTTCTTTTTCACTTAGCATAATATAGTTTCTTGGAAGCATGGTTATCTCTGCAAGTGCTACAGGAATGCCGCTGGACTCTATAGCAGTCTTTACTTTGCTGAGGTCTTCAGGAGATGTGATTATTTCATAATTATCCTCTTCTGGATCATTCTTCATGTCTTCTGCTCCTGCATCAAGGGCAATGGTCATCAGGGTATCTTCAGATGCCTTTGACTTATCCACGAGGATATATCCCTTTTTTTCGAACATCCAGGAAACGCATCCTGCCTCTCCGAGGCTTCCACCATGTTTCGCCATTATATGTCTTATCTCGGAAACGGTTCTATTACGATTATCTGTAAGAACCTCTATCATTACAGCCACACCACCGGGACCGTAGCCTTCATAAATTGCCTCCTCATAACTTACACCAGGCAGCTCTCCTGTTCCTTTCATTATTGCCCTTTTTATGTTTTCAGAGGGCATATTTGCCTCTTTTGCCTTTTCGATAGCAGTTCTGAGCCTAGGATTCTTTTCCGGATCACCACCTCCAAGTTTTGCAGAAACAGTAATCTCCTTTGAGAGCTTTGAAAAAAGCTTTCCCTTTTTTGCATCGACTGCCGCCTTTTTATGTTTTATCTGAGCCCATTTAGAATGTCCTGCCATTACTGACCTCCCTTTTCTTTTCTTAGAGAAATTTCTTCAAGTCTCTTTTTAGCTACCATGGCTTCAGAGGAATTAGGGAATAGTGTTATTATTGTTCTAAAGCCTTTTTCCGCTTCCTTAATATCACCAAGACCGAGTTTTGCCTCTGAATAATAAAAGAGGTGGACAGGTGTTTTGAGCTCTCCTGTTTTAATGTATTCCTTTATGTATGGTATTTGAAGGGCAAGTAGCCTTTCCCACTCTTGCTGGTTATAGTAAAATCTTACAATTGTGTCCTCTATATCCTTTCTGAAAGGTGAGTCAGGATACAATCGGATAAATTTATCGTAAAGCTTTTCAGCCTCTTCTGATTTTGGTGGTTTATAATCCCTTGTGTATATAATAATAAGCCTCCAGTAACTCTCCTGCGCAAGGGGTGCCTGAGGATAATTGTTGATAATCTCCAGATAGGCTCTTTCAAGTTTAGGAAGTATCTTTTCTCTTGACCCTGATTCTGTCAGTTCAAGAATCTTATTAAAAGCCTCGAGTGCCATTCTTTCCTGTTCCTCTTTTGATAAAGTAGGAGGTTTTTCAAAAACCTCTTCTTTTTTTACCTGAGTTGCACAGGCAAAAAATAGCAGAATTAGTATTATAAGTGAGATTTTTCTCATGAGAATTAATAATAATCCTTTAACATAAAGGCTGTCAATAATATTAATTTCCCGGTAATGTAAAATCTTCTGTGTAAATTGAAAATTAAAGAAAAAGGGGTGTATCCTCCATAATTAACAGTGAATTTCTCAAAGAAAGTGAGGACACACCCATGGAAGTAGAACTCACTGACCTAAGTTTAACAGATTTATGGAGGGAATATCAAAGGAGTTTTAAGGATTTCTGGCAGTTAAGTATGAAAAGATTAAGGGCATGAGAGTTAGGAAGAGATAAAAATTGCCACCTCGTAGGTGTAAATAAGCAGGCAGGAGCACATGCATGGAAGAAATGGGCATTGATGTGGAGGGAGGCTTATCCCAAGGCAGTAAGATGTATAGAGAAGGACTTAGAGGAGTTATTGAACTTTTACTATACACCTAAGGAACTCTGGTTGAAGCTAAGGACAACGAATGTAATAGAGAGGGCATTCAGGGAAGTAAGAAGAATGACGAGGCCAATGAGTTGCTTTAACAACACAGCGAGCATAGAGAGGATACTCTCAGCAGTAATAAGCCGGTTAAATGAACATTGGAGGATAAAACCCTTAAATGAATTTACACAGAAGTATTGACATTACAAATAAAATTTAAACTTGACAACCGCTATCTTATTTGATATAACCTAATATAAAGCAAAAGAGAGAAGGAGGTGTATCATGCCTGTAATAGAATATGGAAGCTTAAAGGTCAATGTAGATGATGAGGGTTTTTTGATTAATTTTGATGAATGGAATGAAAAGATTGCCTGCGCTCTTGCTGAAAAAGAAGGCATTCAGGAGCTTACAAAAGAAAAGCTTGATATCCTGAAATTCATCAGGGAGTATTACAAAAAATATAATTTTTTTCCCATTCTTAATGCCATCTGCCTTAATGTCCACCAGCCAAAAAACTGTGTAACAGAACAATTTGTTAGCCCCCTCCAGGCATGGAAGCTTGCCGGTCTTCCTAAACCTGACAGTGAGGTCAGAAACATCCTTGAGGGCCAGACTCCTGGATAAATAATCTTATATAAGGATAACAACAGGAGGCATTATGAAGATTCTAATTGTCTATTACAGTACCTATGGTAATGTATATAAAATGGCTAAACTTGTTGCAGAGGGTGTAAAACAGGTTTCCGGGGTAGAGCCAGTTATTAGAAGGGCACCTGAGCTCATTCCTGAGAATATTATTCAGTCAAGGCCTGATATGAAGGCCGGTGCTGAGATGCAGAAAGATATACCAGTTGTTACACTTGATGATTTCAAGGATGCTGCAGCCTATGCCTTTGGCACTCCGACGAGGTTTGGAAATGTCTGCGCTCAGTTAAAGAATGTGATAGACCAGCTCGGTCCATTATGGATGAACAAAGTCTTTGAGGGAAAGCCAGCTGGTGTATTTGTATCCACGGGCACCATTCATGGCGGACAGGAATCCACCATTCTTACAC